>NZ_JACJPW010000033.1 GCF_014696265.1 Aerosakkonema funiforme FACHB-1375
CGGAGACATTTATTTCGCACAAATTGAGCAGTCCTAATTGCTTCATCAATGGCTTGGTATTGAGTTGTTTTCCCTTGAGCTTTAAATTCTCAAACTATCATTTAACTTGGAAAACCTCTACGTCAATTAGTTTAACGCAATTCGAGTCTAAACGGAAATCGAGACGGCGACTAAAGTCGCTTATCGACTTATCCCCATGTCTAAAGCCAGGGGCTTGCGTCTCGCTTTTCGGTCAACTGTGGGAAATAGAGACTGGGAAAGCGATGAATTAATCCATTCATCGCCATAATTGACCAAGACTAATGACTGAGGACTAACTTACGAATTTGCTCAGCCACTTGGTCGGGTAATTTTTCGGGTACATCATCTTCAAGAGAAGAGAGAGTTTTGAGCTGAGCTTTTGGAATCAGTTCAGCGTAAATTTGACAAAGCGCTTTGGCAGTAGGAGTATCTTGTTCGTTTTCTAAGATCGAAACAGGGATTTTGAGATCGGGCAATTGGTCTTGTAATAATTCGGCTTGAATTTCTGCACGACGACGTTGGAATAGTAGCTGACAAGCAGCGGGTGTTTCCAGCATTTGTTGCAGCTGCTTCAGGAAAAGGCGAATTTTTCCCAGGCGACCGATTACTTTTAGTTTGAGGAGCTTTTGGAGCGATCTCAACAGCCAATCTGCTAATTTAGGCCGTTCTATCAATGCCCGCGCCCACCACCAGTTTCTGCTCGCACCTTCTGGTTTTACTCCCTCTGGTGCTAACAGTACCATTCCGGTAACTCGGTCTGGATATTTCAAAGCATAGCTGGCCGCAATCCAACCGCCAAGGGAGTGACCGACTAAATAAACTTGTCGTAAGTTCAAAGCGTCTAAGTACTCAGCCAAATACTCCACCTGTAATGCGATCGAGTAGTGGACATCGGGTTGCTCTGATTCGCCAAAACCCAGTAAATCTGGTGCTAAGCAATGGTATTCCCCGCCCAAACGCTCCATTAAGGGTAGCCACTCATCACCATCACTCCAAGAACCGTGTAAAAACACCAAAGTTGGCCCTTTCCCAACTTCTCGCCAAAAAATTATCCCTTGAGACAGCTTCAGCCGGGAATTCCGTAAAAGTGGATTCATGCCGATCGCGACCGGGTTAGAAATTGGTATTTGCCTTGCTTATTTTAGGGCTAAGATCGCCTTTATAGAATCTTAAGGTTTGAGTTTGTTTTCAATGGCCGATCGCTCTGAAAATAGCTCAAACTGAGGGGGATGGGGGATTGTTGGCAAAAGAGCTTAATTTCGCTATTCTATCTTCAAAACGATCGGGGCTCATACCAGATCAAGCGAGGGTGATCGAGCCATCGAGATAGTCTTGCAACTGGCGATCGTGATCGTGACTGAGCTGACCTTTCGGCAACGATGAAAGATCGAAAGCCCGAACTTCACTGACTTCTAGCGTATCCTGAGCTTGCATCGTTCCCTGCGCTTCTACTTCCACCACTATCGAAATTGAATGAACTCTAGGATCGCGATCGGGTGCTGAATAAACGCCTACCAATCGACAAATCTTCACCAGTTTCAGTCCTGTTTCCTCTTCCAATTCCCGTTCTACTGTAGTGGGAACATCTTCCCCCCAGTTAACTATCCCACCCGGTAAGCCCCACTGCCCGGTATCGCGACGGCGAATCAGCACAATTTTTCCATCTGGCAAAACAGGGATAATTGTCGTGCCTGTGACGGGATGGCGAAATAAAATACCGAGTACAGTTTGAACAAACTGCCAAGAGCGAAGCATAAAAGGGGCTAGGGGTTAGGGAATAGGGGCTAGAGGAAGAGGGAAAGAGGGGGAAAACAGGAACTAACTTTAACCTGCCACTACTGAAAAAGTCAAAAGTTAAAAGAAGACTTATTTTAGCTTCTGACTTTTTACTTTAAGAGTAGGCTGTCACAGCAAGCGAGGAGAAAGTTATAACGTCTTAGGTTAAGCTATGCGAGATTTGGCTCTTTGAATTGCCTGCCTCACTTGGTCAAAACCTGTGCCACCATAACTGTTACGAGCGGCTACGACTCGCTGTGGAGCGATCGCATCGTAAATATCAGCTTCAAAAGCTGGGTGCAGCTCTTTCCACTCTGCCATGCTGAGATCTTTTAGGAGTTTACCAGCAGCAAGGGACGTTTTTACAACTTTACCCACCAAATTGTATGCTTCTCGGAAAGGGACGCCCCGTGCTGCCAGGTAATCAGCCACATCTGTGGCGTTAGAAAAATCTTCTGCAACTGCTTCGCCAAGACGATTTTGATTAAATTCCAGTCCTTCCCGCATCAGGATTGTCATCGCTTCCAAACAAGCTATAACTGTCTTCACGCTGTCGAAGAGGGCTTCTTTATCTTCTTGCAAGTCTTTGTTATAAGCCAGAGGCAGACCTTTCATCAGCACTAGCAGCGCTTGCAAGTGGCCGAAAACGCGCCCGGTTTTTCCCCGCACCAGTTCTGGCACGTCGGGATTTTTCTTTTGGGGCATGATGCTCGAACCGGTAGCGCAGCTATCTTTGAGCTTTACAAAACTGAATTCCTGAGATGCCCAAAGAATGATTTCCTCGCTCATACGGCTGAGGTGAACCATAATTAAGCTGGCAGCACAGAGGAACTCGATCGCAAAGTCGCGATCGCTCACCCCGTCCAAGCTATTACCATAAACGTCGTCAAAATGCAACTCTTTAGCGGTAAAATGTCGGTCGATCGGGAAGGTAGTACCCGCTAGTGCGCCACTACCCAGAGGGGAAATATTCGTGCGCTTTTGTATTTCTCCCAATCGCTGCCAATCCCGCTCTAGCATTTCAAAATAAGCTAACAGATGATGAGCCAAACTCACCGGCTGTGCCCGTTGCAGGTGGGTGTAGCCCGGTATCAAAGTTTCGACATTGCGCTCGGCGAGGTTGAGCAGAACACCCTGAAATTCCCGCAATTGGCTGCGAATTTGGTCGATGCGATCGCGCAGATAAAGGCGCGTGTCCGTACCCACCTGGTCGTTACGCGATCTTGCTGTGTGTAACTTTTTACCCACATCGCCGACAATTTCCGTCAGGCGACGCTCGACCGCAAAATGGACATCCTCAGCGTCTATGCCGGGATGAAATTGCCCTTGGCGGTATTCTTGGCGAATTTGCTCCAACCCTGTAATTAACTGCTCTCCTTCTGCTGGTGAAATAATGCCTGTGTGCGCCAGCATTTTGGCATGAGCTTGCGACCCGGTGATATCGTACTCAATCAGTTCAATGTCAAAAAGTATACTGGCATTAAAGCGTGCGATCGCCGGATGCAGTGCGGATTCAAATCTCTGACTCCAAGTTTTGGATGCAGTACCGCCAGTTGGTTGTTGAGTTAGTTCGGTATCCAAGTTATCCTCTTTTTGACAGCAGTCGGCTTAAAAATTTAAAAATCAAAGGGAATCGAGACCAAAAATTTTTACTTTTGGCTTTAACTATAGCTACAGCTAATCGATACAAGAATCTATACCATACCTCGGATAAAGTAGCCTACGATCGCTCCTACGATCAACGCCCAAATTTGACCTGATTGAATAAAATAGCTCCAAGCTTTTTGTGCCTGTCCTATAAGGTTTGGATCGCTAACTTGTTGAGCTAGCACAAATGACCACATAGGTAGCTTAGAGAATAAAACTGCTAGAGAATCGCTTGAATGAACCAGCGTAGCCCAGGAACCTGTCATTATTTGGATGGCGTTAACAACCATAGCCTTTGTCTCCTCTTGCAAATTGATTATAGATGGTTAGCTTTAGCCAAGTTTCTAAGTCAGAGATTATGGCACAAACACAAATATACCTAAATATGATTATGTGCAATCTGCATTACCACCAGAGTCATATCATCCCCATTACGATTTCCGGGGCCAATAAATTGTTGCACTCGATCGAAAAGGTAATCCAGAATTGCTTGAGAACCTTGGCAATGCTGACAGGCTCGCTCAAAAGCAAGGATGAGGTTTTCCTCATCAAATCGGTCTCCGCTGGGGTTAGCCGCTTCTGTAAAACCATCAGTGTAATAGATTAGCGTATCGCCCGGAGCCAACTGCACCTGAGCCTCCTCGTACTGGGAATTGCTATCCAAACCGATTAGCATACCCAAAGTATCCAAACGCATGACCGATCGGGTGGATGCCTGCCACAACAATGGCGGATTGTGAGCGGCATTGCTGTAAGACAGGATACGACTTTGCAGATTGTACTCTGAATAAAATAGGGTCACGAACCGATGGGAATTTTCTAGATCGGCATACATAACCTGGTTGAGATGTTGCAAAATGCGAGATGGCGAGTGACCGTTCAGCACTTCTGCCCTTAGCATTCCCCGCGTCATGGTCATCAACAAACCTGCCGGGACTCCTTTGCCCATAACATCCCCTATGACTATACCCAAACGTCCCTTTTGAGAATAGTGAGTTGTGAGTTGTGAGTTTGAAATTAAAGGGTCAGGTTTGAATTCCGAACTCAAAACAGACTGTTCGTGATTATTGGTGCTGGTTTCAGTAGCGATAAAATCGTAGTAGTCTCCGCCGACCCGGTTGGCAGGTTGACAGCGAGCTGCTAATTCAATCCCTGGAATTGTCGGACATTGACGGGGAAGCAATCTTTGTTGGATCTCGGCACCTATTTCCAGTTCTCGATCGAGCCGTTCTTTCTTGCGTAATTCTACCGTCAGTTCATCGTTAGCGATCGCCACTGCTGTTTGATCTGCTACTAAACGAACTAACTTTTGTCGGGTTTCCGTCCAAGTATATTCGGGATCGCGACTGAAAACGTACAGACGCCCCCTTTCAGCTTGCTTGACTAAAATTGCCGTACCAAACAAATGTATATCTGGCCCCAAATAGCGGGTAACGTGTTCGTCCAGAAGCGTCAGTCCTCTCTCGTGACCGGATGCGTCGCTAAAGTCAATCTGCGCCAGCGCGGATGATGATTGGGAAGTTTTGGGCTGTGCATTTCTGAGCTTATTAGTTGCTGCCTCGATCGCCTTCCGGATTTCCGCACCCTGAAGACTATCCTGACAATGTAGCTGTTCTAACCGCACCTGACCGTTTGGTTTCACCAGCACCAGAGCGCTACCATCAGCGTCCGTCACTCGCGTTGCCATCAGCGGAATCAACTCCAAAAATTGATTCAAATTGTTAAAACTTCGCAGAGCAAACCCTAACGAACTTAACAAATCTTGGATTTTATGTTGTTCCCGGTGCAAACGCGCCACCAGTTCTTTGAGGGCAAAGACTGGCGTGACTTCACTAGAGGCGTCGCTATGGTCGTCGGGTGATTGAGAAGATGGTTTTGGCAGGGGCACAGCAGTCATTGGTTTGGCGGTTAAGAGTAATTAACAAGCATAGAATTAATAGGATTTAAATAATAGGCGTTAGTTAGCCTAGCAGAATTATGCGATCGAAATGCCAAAAGCTCTGAAAGCAAGAGCAGCAATAGCTTATCCCTGTAAGACAGAAAAAAGTTGTAGCGGTCAACATTCTAGCTGAGGCTGGGCAGAAAAATGTTGCCTACTTGTGGAATAAATTCTAGCTAATTCCTCAACCCTAACAGTATCGATCTCTACCAGTCGCTGACTGTATGGGAGAAAATTAGTTCTACCTTTTGGAGGAAAAACTAGATTTTTACCACTGTCCCATGACCGATCGTTCGATCGTGGTCGAACCCAACACCTAGCTAATGCTAAAAACCGCACGCAAAGCAAGCCTTGCGCTTTTGCTCTTAGGCTTTTGTGTCAAATGTCTTTGGTTGCCTCTACAGGTATTAGAGCAGAAATGATATCGTCAATCGGCTCTACTGCCAATAGTCTTTAGATTAATTAAGTATTTTAATTTACTATTCTTAACAAAAAACTTTTTTGGACGGTAATATAGCTAGGGCGTCGGGCGTCGGGCGTCGGGGAAAAAGTCTTTATAATCAAGGGTTTGGTGGAATCAGAATGCCTTAACCGCCGATTCGGTTGCTATAAAAGATATCAACAAATAAAGCACCGAGGTTTCTGATTATAACCGAGTGCCGACGCTCTTTGTGCTATTAGCCACTTAGCAAAGCTTCCACAAACTCGTAGCTGGAGAAGGGGCGTAAGTCTTCGATCCCTTCTCCAGCACCAATAAAGCGGATAGGCAAACCTAATTGCTGCACGACTGCTAGGGCAATGCCACCCTTGGCAGTTCCATCAAGTTTAGTTAGGACGACACCGCTTAATTTTACCGCTTCAGAGAAGACTTGGGCTTGACGCAGACCGTTTTGCCCCAGAGTGGCATCTAGAACCAAAAGAGCTTCAACCTTAGCATCGGGGGCTTTTTTGTCAATGATGCGACGAATCTTGCTCAGTTCGTCCATCAAGTTTTTCTTGTTCTGAAGACGTCCAGCAGTATCCACAATTAACAGTTCCGACCCTCGCGCTTTGGCTGCGGCGATCGCATCAAACACTACAGCAGCCGGGTCTGTATTTTCGCCTGGATTGGCGATCGCTTCAACGCCGCTGCGCTGACCCCAAATTTTTACCTGTTCCACTGCTGCGGCTCGAAACGTATCTGCTGCCGCAATCAAGCATTTGTAGCCGGATTTTACTGCTAGATGAGCAATTTTGCCAATAGTTGTCGTTTTTCCGGCTCCATTTACCCCTGTCATTACCCAGATATTGAATGTGTCTTTTTCCGGTGCAAAGGTGCGTTTGTAAGATTCGACAAACGGTTGCTCCAGCATATCCCGCAGGATTTTTTTGAGGTAGGAAATCGCCTGTTCCGGTGGCAGAGCTTGTTCTCGGAGTTTACTTTGCAGCGCTTTTATGATATAATCTGTCGCCTCTACTCCCACATCAGCTTGTAGCAGCAACGCCTCAATTTCCATCACCGCATCTTGATTGAGCGGCCCTTGACCGACGATCGCTTTCAGCTGATTGATGAGATTGCGTCTAGTTTTGTCTAAGCCTTGGCGCAGCTTTTTGAGCCAGGTGATTTCTTCAATAGAAACATCTTCCGGGCGACGCCCTTGGGCTGCCAATACTTCTGCCGACCACAGGAAACCATCATCGAAAACGACATCCGCAAATTCTGCGATCGCAGCAGGCTCAGTTGTCGCACTAACTGGGCGGACTTCCGGTTCTGGCTCTTGAATAGCTGTTTCCATCAGTCGTTGTAGCCGCGCTTGCCGATCGTCCCGCGCCCAGAAAGGTACTGCTTCCTGAGCGACACCTTCCCGATTCTCGGCAGTTTCAGCTGTCACCGACAAATCTGGAACATTTTCTGCTATCGAAGTTACTTTTTCTACTTCGGCAGCGACAATTTCGGGAATGGCCGATTCTGCTGCTACTGCTGTTTCAAGCTCCTCCAATGCTTGTTCGGCAGCTTCTACAGCAACTTCTGCATCACTTTCTGTCTGCGGAGTTTCTGTTTGTATCGGTATTGCCTGCGACTCAGATGAAGGTGCTACCGCTTCTGTTACCAGCTGAGGTTCTGCTTCGGCTTGGGTAGGTGATTCCGTTTCTGAGGGAGTTGTCGTTGTTTGCGGTCGTTGCTTGGCTTGGATATTCTTGTAAGCAGCTTTTGCCCAAGCTAGATAGTCGTCAGCAACTTGCTCCTGAGATGAAACTTCTCCGCTCTCAGATACAGGTGATTCTGTTTGAGGTTCAACCTGTGTCGGTGAAGCCGATTTATCCTGAGCTTGTTCTTGAGACTCGTTATGCTGGCGACGGAACCAATTAAAAACCATAGCACCTACTTCAATATTTGGCAGAACTGCGGAACGGCTGCTTTTTATCTAGAGTTTCTAATTTAGGGACATTATGTTTTGACTTTATCGCTCACTCGACGCAAAACGCCATTAATAAAACGATGTCCTTCTTCACCACTGTAGCGTTTGGCAAGCTCCACTGCCTCATTAATTGCCACCGGTTCGGGAATCCCTAAATATTTGATTTCGCTGACTGCAATTCGCAGGATATCGCGATCGATTTTAGCGAGACGACTTAGTTGCCAAGTTCTCTCTTGACCGGGACGCAGTTCCGCGAGTGCTTGTGTGAGTATTTCGTCAACCCGTTCTCTTTCGGCGTTAACTGTACCGATAATTTGCTTGGCGTAGTCGCGCACATCTTTTTGATTGGATAGCTGGACAAATTCTGGTAACTCCACTGCCCCACCGACACGGTTGATTGCGGTTTGAGTAAGTTCTATCGCTTCTCTTAGCATAGCTCTGGCGCTTTGGATATCGATGGCGCGAGTTTCGCTACCCAAAAGGCGATCGCTAGAGCGTTGGATTTCCGCAGATGCAGTTTCCAAAGCATCTTTAACTTCTGCACTCAAAGTGCGGATAGCCGCAACTATCAAATCTGCGATCTGCTGTTCCGACAATTTTTCTGGATTTGTCGGGATCTGGGATAGGCTCAGAAGCGCCAGTTCGCGAGCAATTCGACGGGATTGCATGGGGTAATTGGTAACTGTGTGTAATCGGTAACAGGTTATGTAATGGCAGAAAAACATTTAGATATGGCTGGAGAGTTGGAACCTTTAAAAGTTGCAACTCTCAAACCTTCCCACTCTCGCTCGTGCGATCGCCAATGAACGATGACTGTTTACCAAACTGGACTCTTAAACTTTGACATTATGCTGCGATCGCTTCATCTTTCCTCCAGGATAGGCTGTTCCAGCTTCCGTTCTTTCAAGGCGGATAGAGATGACATAGGAGTTAAGGGGCTGGGGCTTACAATACCACCAGAGACAACAACTTTGAAGGCATCTTCCACAGATATGGCTAGGTCTATGACTTCATCTTCTGAAACGATCGCATACCAACCCGTAGTCGGATTGGGGGTTGTAGGTATAAAAATGCTCAACATCGTCGTTCTGGATAGGTGAGCCTGCATATCGCTGTTTAGGGTTCCAGTGACAAAGGCGAGAGCCCATATACCCCGGCGTGGGTATTCTACCAAAATTACTCGGCGAAACTTCCCGTTAGAATCCTTCAGGAGAGTTTCCAGAAGTTGTTTGAGCGTTTTGTAAACCGATCCGGCTAACGGAATTGCTTGCAGAAGTCTCTCACCCACATCCAGCAACCATCGTCCGACAATATTGCGGGCCATCAAGCCAATCAGCAGAATAGATAAAAAGGGTACCATCAGTCCCACAGCTAGATTGAACAAGTTGACCAAAATGGGATGGAGATCGTCAAAAGGATTGAGTTGCTTGGGAATGCGGGTGAGAAAATTGACTACCCAACTCGCAACTGTAATCGTCAGCCAAATTGTGGTAGCTAGGGGAATTACTACCAAAAGACCTGCGATCAGGTCATTTTTTAAGTCCTGCTTTAAGCGTTCGATCACAGATAGCCCACTCTCTTTTAACCAGCTGGGAAAATTATAGAGCCCATAAAGCGACCCTTCTCCCTTACCCTACCTTACAGTACGATATATTCCGCGTTAGGCCGAGTGGGCCTGCGCTGGGGGTTATCTTACCGTATAGGAGTGCTATGCGATAAAAACGCAACTTACAGCTTAAAGGGGCTGGAGATGATGGTATCAGAATTAACATTTTTCTGCATACTTTTTTGCCTAAATAGAAGGACTAATTTTGGCAGAATCGACGTTTTCTTCGCGATCGCTAGAAAGTGTTCCTACTGGGTCTGCATAGACAGCAGGCATATGTTTCATCTCCCAGACTTTGAGCAAAATCAGGTATTCGTAGAAAGCTTGCAGAGTACACCAAGCAAATCCCGCGTGCCCGTCGAGAAAACCCCCCAATAGAAAATACATATAAAAAAAGCGCAGCAACGGTCGGAAGGGTAGACGCAGGGACAAATCTTTGAGCGCTCGCCGTCTTTCCACTTCCGAGAAGCCAAAAAACAAATCTCGCCAATTGACGCTACCTTTCTCTAATTGGCGTAGGGTTTCTCTAGCTTCATCAGTGGAGTAGCGATTGTGCTTCTCGATCCAGCGAGCTAATCCTTTGCTATTGGTGTAGTGGGGATAAGTTTCTTTCAAAAAGCTTGTTTTACCATCACAAACTTCTCGCTCTGTGTGACCGTAATCGGTAAACCAAACTTTGTCCTTCCGAAATAAGCGCATTTGGTATCGGGGGTATTGGGTACTGCGCCGAATCCACCTCCCCAGAAACATAACTCGCTCGGCTGCATAGTAGCCGATATACTCCTGACTTTCGGTTGCTTTGAGGCATTCTTGGAATAGCTCTGGTGTCATACGCTCATCAGCTTCGAGAATGTAGACCCATTCGTGCTTAGCAGGAACGGATTGTAACATCCAAGTCCGCTGGCGTCCGTGACTTTCAAAGGCGTGCTGCACTATCCGCACTGGATAGCGGCTGGCAATTTCGACAGTGCGATCGCTGCTGATGGAGTCCACCACTATCACATCGTCTGACAGCATAGCCGATTCGATGCAAGCGGCGATATCGATTTCTTCGTTGTAGGTGAGAATATAAATCGAGAACATGAAAAACTTACGATTTACAAAAAGATCCGGCTTTGATTGGACACATACAAATTCCCAGTTTCTCCTGACGATCGGAATAGCGTCATCACCTAAGCAAAGCTTACTAACGCTTAGGTGTTTTGCGAGACCCTATTTGGGGAGAAGACAACAAACCGCCCAATCCCGTTCCGGTAATGATCAGGTAGCCAATGGAGAGGAACACGCTGCTCACTCCTATTTGCACTTGAGACTTCAAAGCTGCCCGCTTGGCTTGTTTTTCCAATTGTTGCTTGCGTTCTCTTACTTGGGTTAGCGTTTGATTGCTGAACTGTTTGGCTTGCCGATCCAAGTATTCATCCACTACTTGCGGATTGTCTTTAGACTGCTGCAATATTGTTTTGAGTTCGTTTGACACTTGCTGGCTTTGGAGTGCTTGGCCCAGTCTCTGTTCGTCTTTGAGCAAGTCGCTGATTTGGGTTTTAATTTGGCCTCGGCGCTGTTCGATTTGGGCTCTAAAACCTTCACTGTTAAGCTGGCTTTCTGCTTGAGTTGCCTGCTGCTCAATTCTCTGGATCGCCTCATTGCTAGCCTTACTGACATTGTTTACGTGAACAAAAGTAATAACCAGGAATGCTAAGCCTAAAATACCGGAAAGCACGAGCGCCCCTACTTTCACTAATTGCCAGGGTTGACCGCTTCCCTGCGGGTCTAGTTGATCGTCCATCCAAGAGCCAGCAAATAGCAAAGCTATCCCCAGCATAGGGATAAATCCTCGCTCGACAAGCTGGGTTGTCAGGTTTATTTGCCAAGCTTCCTCTTGCAGGTGAAAGGACGGGATAGTCAGAGGCAGGGTTACCGTGTCAATCACAAAAGACAAAATCAAGATTGTGCCGACAAGCTTGAGAATTAGGGCTGCTGGCGATGAAATTATACGGTTTGCAGACGCTTTCATAAGTTTCTTCTTCGCTTGGTTATGGTTGGGTTCAATTACTGGTTTTCTATATCTAGTTTGTCATGGGTTTTAGATTTATTTGCTATGCTTGCAAGCCAAAGTGCTTCTCCAGACTGAGATTGGCTGCTGTTTTCGGATTCGATCGAAAGACTTTAGCTTCGCTGGGGCTGTCCGTTGGGAGCCAGATATATTGGCTCGATGGCTCTGTCCTTATTCTCCAAAGGGAAAGCCAGAATCCAAATCAACACACCATTGAAGGCGAGCGTTATTAAAAAAGTTTTTCGATCGCAAAAGTCAATTGCTACTGTACTGTCTTGTGTATTGTGACCAGTCTTTCTCGATTTATCTACAAGATTTTTCTATTTCAATCCTGATGGCATGACTGCAAAGAAGCTGGGGATATTTCAGTTTGGGTCTGACAGCGGAAAAATTAGCTCTTTTGAAAGAGTTTATAGACCTTATATTTATCGATTAATAAACCACTTTTAACCCAGCCTTATCCACAGTAACCATTTTATGTCCCGGCAAATCCCCTCCTTTTAAATTTACTTGGTTTCCTGAGCTTATAGTTCACATTTTTCTAGTTTTATGCTGTTTCCAGAGGTCTAGTCTTGTTTTTGCTAAAATTCCATAATATACCCGCTCCTGATTATCCTCAAACAAAAAATTACAAAATTTAACTTTTCTCCTTAAACTAATACATACTTGAATACAAGTTTATCAATCAATTGACTTTTTTAACTGCTTCTGCAAAACTTAATATTTTAACATTTCCTCTAAATAGTTTGACTCATACTTGACATCAAAAACTTAAATTTAGCAACAAAGGGCTTATTTTACATAGGCGAAAAAAATAGATTTTATGTAAAATTAGATAATTTAGCCGAACGGTGACTTGCTATCCTGAAGAAAAATCACATTGCTTTAATATATATGGTGGTTACATTTTCATGTAAGATGTACTGGAAGTACACCTAGCCGAGTAAAAAGCTGCAAAAGTAAACAGGAAATTTATTATGAGCAAAGTAATTCGCGGTATCATCTTTGTTGTTGATGACAATATTGATACAGATCAAATTATACCAGCAGAATACCTCACGTTGGTTCCTTCTAAACCAGATGAGTACGAAAAGCTCGGCAGTTATGCTTTTGCAGGGTTACCCGATCGCTACGGTAAGTTTATTGCGCCAGGAGAAATGAAGACGCCCTATCCCATAATTGTAGCGGGAGAAAACTTCGGCTGCGGCTCCTCGCGAGAACACGCGCCCATTGCTCTAGGGGCTGCTGGGGTAAAAGCTGTTGTAGCCCAGTCCTACGCCCGCATCTTTTTCCGCAATTGCTCGGCTACTGGCGAACTTTACCCTTGGGAGTCAGTCGAGCGTTTGTGTGATGTGTTGGAAACCGGTCAGGAAGTTTCGATCGACTTTGAGCAAAATCAACTGATCGACCACACGCATGGGAAAATTTACGATCTCAAGCCAATTGGAGAAGTGGGGCCTGTGATTGAAGCAGGGGGAATTTTCGCCTATGCCCGTCAGACAGGTATGATTGCTCGTTAAAAATCAAGTTCGGTATCTGCCTAAAGACTCTATGAGTCTATTTTCAAAGCGTAATTGCCGTAACAAAGGTTTACAATAGGTTGGCCAGTACTAGCTTTACAACACTGCGACTATGTTGCTCAAGTCTACAACCCGCCACATCCGCATTTTTACTGCCGAAGTTGAGAACAATGAGTTAGTTCCCAGCGACAGCGTTTTAACTTTGGATGTCGATCCAGACAATGAACTAAATTGGAACGAAGAATCTCTGCAAAAAGTTTATCGAAAGTTTGATGAACTTGTTGAGTCATCTAGCGGAGAGAATTTAACGGAATACAATATCCGTCGCATCGGTTCGGATTTAGAACATTTCGTGCGTTCTCTCCTGCAAAAGGGTGAAATTAGTTATAACCTCAATGCTCGCGTTCTTAACCACAGTATGGGTTTACCTCAAGTAGCAGCCGAACAAGATAAACAATAGATTCTAAGATACTTGTACTTGGCTTTGGCGGCGGTATTAAAAATATTGATGCCGCCAAACCAAGCTGTAGAAACCCGTTTTGGGCATAGTTAATTCTGGTCAAATGGCTAAGTGGAAAATGGCTGGTTATGCTCGCTCAGTATAAGTTGTGAAAGCCTTTTAGTCTGGCATCGCAAAGCAAAAATATTAAAAATATTGACAAAAAAAGAACTTAGGAACGCTGACGTTTCTTTTGTGCTAAAAATTCTGTAAAAGCTGCTTGACGATTAGCCATGAACCGACCCCAAAATCCAGGATCGAAATCCTCCATCGTACATACAATTGCCCAAGTATCAATGTTGAGCATTCGATAAAGGAGAGTCTGAGATCTTTTTAAGTAGGTAATACCTTCATGAATTTCTGCGAGCGCAGAAGATTCTGAAGTAGGGACTGTTTTCTCTAGATGACGGTCGAATATAGGTGTGGGCATAGCAACCAGCAAAAAAATTATTAGTTTAGATCGATTTGAACCAATCCTAAATACAGGTAATCAAGAGCCTAAAGAATCGGAGCGGAAAGCTTAACCAATTTACATTGCTCTTGAAAGAAAGAATTAGGAAAGCAGATATTTAGATTCTGCAACGATTGGTAATTAAGGAACGATTTCTAAATTTATATGTTCCGCCGCGATCGCTCAAGCGGGGGTTCACCCCTACCTGACCGAGGTTGCCTCCTGTAATTTAGTGCATATTAGATATTGTAGGTATTGTCTAGCAAATACTTCATCCGTTTTACAACCAAGTTATCATCTTATGTCCGACGATCCAAAATCGAAAATCGATCTGAACCCTTGGGGGTACAAACCTTGGTGGTGTCAGCCTTGGTCGATTGCAGTCACCGGGAGCGGGCTGATCGGCTTAAGCTGGTTATTATTCAAAACTGTTTGGGTGACAGTTGTAGTGTCCCTACCAGTGTTAATTTGGATGGGCTTCTTTTTGATCCTTTGGCCTCAACTGATGAAGCAAAGTACCACTGAGCCTTATTATCCACCATCAGGATCGGACTCAGCTGCGCGATCGAATCAAAGCTAATAGAGAGAACGTCTTATATCTAAATAGTTAGAGAAGATGGATAGTCAAACGCTACAATCGTTGATTATCAACCGATTTGGCAATTTGACTACAAGTAGGCTCTCTTGCAGACCCCTGCATATCATCGGCCAAATCCCGAAGCCTTGGAGTGAAAAAATCTTCATGGGAGACGCCGCTCAAATTACTTGCCCGAATACGCACTGTCAGGCTCCTAACCCAGAGAGTCACAAGTTTTGCCAGAAATGTCGTACCCCCATACCAAAACGGTATTTGTGGGCGGTCGGTTCTGGGATAGAAGCTTATAAGCCAGGGAAGCTTTTGGCAGAGCGTTATGTCCTCAAACGCGACAGAATTTTGCTGGACACCAAACCAGGGCTAGTACCCTTATTTCCGCAAGATATCACAGATGCGATCGCACCCTATTTGTATCTTTTCCCCTATCGGTTACACGTTCCCCAAGTTTACGGACTCTTACCACCGCTCAAAAAAAGCCGAAAGGAAGTAATTTGGCTGCTCGAAGAAGCTCCGATTTGCACCGATGCTAAAAGCTTAAAGCCCAACCTAATGACAGAATTAGCCACAGCTTGGGAAAATGCCCCAGCAATCCGGCAGCTCAATTGGCTGTGGCAAATTGCCCAACTTTGGCAACCTTTTAGCATCGCGGGTGTCACGGCTAGTTTGCTGAAACCAAAGCTGCTGCGAGTGGAAGGGCCGATCGTGCGCTTGTTGGAATTACGCCAGGATCGAGAGGAACCGAACTTAAGCGAGTTGGGTCAGCTGTGGTTGCAATGGGCGGGAAAGGCACAGCCAGAGATCGCAGATTTTCTGGTTCAATTGTGCCAAAGTACGATCAAAGGCCAGCTATTTCCCGAAGATTTACTAGCTCAGTTAGATGGCGCTCTGTATACAGTAGGGCAATCCCAAGAACGCATCTATCAAATTGCCAGCTACACAGATACAGGCCCGACCAGACTACGCAATGAAGATGCCTGCTACCCGGATAGCGGTAATTTCTACCAAGTCCCTGCGGGTTCTCAAGCTTTAACTGTTGTCTGCGACGGGATTGGCGGACACGAAGGCGGCAATGTCGCTTCCAGCTTAGCGATAGAAACAGTCGTTGCGGAGGCATCTCGCTGGCAGAACCACCAGCTTGCAGATGATGCAGTTGACGATCGCGTTGGCTCATTGGGCAGCTTAAAAATATTGCCGTCCAACGATCTGGTTGATTTGAGCTCGGAATTAGAACGTGCAATTTGCAATGCCAACGATCTTATCAGTCAACGCAACGATAGCGAAGGGCGGTACGACAGGCAACGTATGGGCACAACACTGGTAATGGCTTTGACTCAAGCCCACGAGATGTACATTACTCATATTGGGGACAGCCGAGTCTACTGGATTACGCGCCACAGTTGCCATCAAATTACTGTAGACGATGATGTGGCCAGCCGGGAAGTGCGGCTGGGCTATACCTTATACCGAGAAGCGTTGCAACAGATCGGATCTGGGTCTTTGGTTCAGGCATTGGGTATGAGTTCGTCAAACAACTTGCATCCCACAGTACAGCGGTTTGTTATTGATGAAGACTGTATTTTTATGCTGTGTTCTGATGGTTTGAGCGATAGCGATCGCGTAGAGCAATACTGGGATACAGAAATCGTGCCAGTTTTAGAAGGCAAAATAAACCTGGCGACAGCGGCAGCAAGACTGATCGAGATAGGCAACACCCAAAACGGTCACGATAACGTTACTGTAGGCTTAGTTTATTGCCAGGTTAGAGACAAATCGGCGGGTATGGCTCCCACTTTAGTCATCCCCGAATCGGTTGCATATTCTGCTTCAGCTCGAACTCAAGATTTTGGCACTCCCTCCACACTTAAGACTCAGCTCCTACCTACTCGGCTTGCCAAACCCAGTCTGTTACCCCTGTTAGGTGGAATCGCTTTGTTGCTGGGATTGGGTACGGCACTGGTCTACTTTACTGTGGGTAAATGGGGCGATCTGCCTGTGTCGAATCCGGATTCTATCGGTCAAACCAAGCCACACAGTTCATCCCAGGAAAGCCCTGTTTCCAGTCGTTCACCCCTCTCGTTGAGTCCGGGATTGTCGATCGCAGTCTCGATCGCTAACAATTCCCAAAGCCCCAGATCTCCTCTTTTGCTTTATGAAGGGCCTCAAAAACAAAATGCGATCGGGGTAATCCCAGAAGGTACTATCCTCGAAATAAAAAGTAAAGCTGTTCGAGATGGAGACAGCTGGCTGAAACTTAAAGTATGCAAAATTCCTGCCACGCTTAACTCACAGAAGCTTCCAGCAACTTATAATTTAGTTATACCAGCCCAAGAAGGATGGATTCGACAAGTAGAGCTTGAATCGAACATTAGCCAAAATTCCATTCAAAAAGCTGCTGGGCTGGGAAAATGTACTGGTAGTGGAGCCTCTGCTAGTCCAGGGGCAAATCGTTAATAAATTCAGTCTGAAGAATAGATAGACTGAAAGAAAACTGGTGAAAAAAATTGCTCCAGTCCAGATCCAGTATCAAGGGTTCTGAATGTCGCCATCTGAGAGTCCTTGCCTCAACTTAAGCGTAGCTCGCCTGGTAGCTGCTGAGGCAGAGCATTTTGCCATATGGGTTTTAAAAGCCCCATTACCTGGTGGATACCTCCACCACGACTGCATTTGGCCGGAAAGCTTAACCCAAACCTGGCTTGCTTGGCAGGAGATGTTTTCCCCTCTCAGCTTGTCCAGTTCTCAAAAGCTTCCAGCAGTCCAAGTAGCTTTAGCTCCAACAATGGTAGTTGTGTCGTCTCCTTTAGGTTCCACAACTAGCTACGGCGGTCGTTTGATGCAGCAGCTAGGAATACAACTCTGGCAGTGGCTATTTGAAGGGGCGATCCAAAGCAGTCTCGATCGCAGTCAAGGAATTGCCATTGGACAAAATCAACCTTTACGGCTACGTCTGGAAATTCGCGACCCAGACTTAATAACTCTGCCTTGGGAAATTATGCAGCCCCAGGCCGGAAAACAGGCAATTTCTTTAAGTCAGCAATTGCTTTTCAGTCGCACCACCAGCGATGTTGCTCCTCTACCTCCCCTTAAACCAGAGCAAGCCTTAAACATACTGCTGGTTTTAGGTCAACAAGATGCCCCCAGGCAACCCTCATCTTTGGGAAACTTAAAACTCGAACAAGAGGCACTTGCTCTCGCTAAAATTCTTGAAAGTAGCGGCAACGTCAGTCCTAACGGTACTGCTACCCTGGTACCGTGCCTGGTAGATACTTTAGTTATGCCCACTCCAGAGGAACTAACTGCACGCCTGGAAAGCAACGCTTACAATGTTTTCTTTTATGCCGGTCACGGTGAACCTGCACCTGATGGAGGCTTGCTGTTTTTGCGGCCCGGTGTCACCATGAACGGTACAGAATTGGCACAAGTACTGACTCGTTGCCAGGTGACGCTGGCAGTTTTTAACGCTTGCTGGGGAGCTCGATCGGCAGAACACAATCATCAGCCTATTCCCCGTAGCAGTTTGGCAGAAGTGCTGCTGCATCACGGTGTACCAGCGGTTTTGGCAATGCGGGATGCTATTGCTGATGAGGAAGCAATTAGCTTTATCAAAGCTTTTGCTCGTGCTTTGGCGGAACGGATGCCGATCGATCGGGCGGTGGCCGTAGCTAGACAGCAGTTGCTGACCCTGTATAAGTTCAATCAACCAGCTTGGACTTTACCTGTTCTGTATATGCACCCGGAGTTTGATGGCGAACTGCTACAACCTCTGGCTGAAAGTATTACCGAATTACCGGAAAATTCTTTAACTTGGATCGGACGAGAACGAGCTGCTTTTGTGCGTCCTTTAGGATCGACAAATAAATTCTGGCCAATTCGTGGTGGATTGATGCGAGTAGGACGTCGCCAGCAGGATAACGATTTGACGATCTGCGAAAAGTGGGTTTCGCAAAGACACGCAGAAATTATTTGTCGCGGCGATCCTTTGGACAGTAACTCCCCACCGACATATTTCCTGCGAGATTTTTCTCGCTTCGGTACGCTGATTTTGGGAACTGGGGGTTGGCGAAAAGTTCATCACCAAGAAGCTCCCTTGCAATCTGGATCTCAGTTAAAGTTTGGTAGTTCCCACGGGCAGATTTGGGAATTTGTAATCGATGGTTGAGGATATTGATGTCTCCATCGTGCGGTTGTTACTTGACTGGGAAATCGGGAATCTGCCCCATAAGTAGGAACTTGGGACAAAATTAAAATACCTCACCTGTGCCACTGGAAAGCCAATCTGTAATAAAAAATGGTGGAAGAGAATTGGCATTCCACTATTTCTGAGTTTGGATATTGATAGAGAAAGAGAATCTCAAGGGTTGCGGAACTTGTGGAAGTGCTGGTGTAGTCACCCTGCGGACAGCGTTGGTAAAAAATAAGATTCAGGAGTTGAATTATGGCAAGTGAAACCAGGTATTCGGAATATTCTCCCGATTTCACCGCCCAAGCAGAACACGATCTGGTGCAGGCACTTCTGCAAGATGAAACAACCTATTGCTGGAATACCACTCATCCGGAATCAGAAGCTTATTTTGCCGAACTAGAAAAGGCTTTCGTTTTAGATGATTGGCTGGAGGTTGATGTAGAGGCTCGATCGCAGACTTTGTTTGCACACCTTGACCGACTTTGGGTGGAAAAGGTTCCAGACAATGTGGAAGCGTTGGCTTTAGATCTGCCTATTTTAGGGGCTTTGTACCAGAGGTTTGCTTCTCGCGTCCCGCAGGTAACTCTAGAGACGATCGCCAAACAGGCCAAAAATTTGATGTCAACAAATTTATGTTTGGCAGAACGTTTGGTAAAGTGCGTGCAGCAACTGGCTTTAGGCTGGGAAGAAGAAGACTTATTGGTGATGGCTCGTCCTTTAGCTTATGCTATGCGGGGAGCAGAAACGGAAGCGATCGAATCTGTGCTGGGAACTGTTAGAGGTGTTCCTTTTGCTGAATTATCGAAGATGGAACAGGCACGCTTAAGTTTGGCAATAGCTCGCTACGCCTTTGCTGAATTGGAATCTAGAGGCGATTCATAAAGGTAGTAGCTATGTTTTCGATCGACGAGGCGTGAGGACAGCGTTTCGCCTTGGTGACAAAGCCCTAGCCTTAAGAATAGCTGCTGTCAAAAAAGCATAGGACAGCACACCTACCAAGGCCAAGACAAAGGGACTAATAATACCAGTTGCATTCCATAAAGCGTGAAGTACTGCCGCGCTGAGGTAGCCTATGCTAAGGATTTGCCAGCGCCGACGAGGCTTCAGGCTACTGAGCCCAATGAAATAGCCCAAATAGCCGCTGTATGCCATATGTCCGGCGACAGAGCCTAAAATCCGAGGAATCAGCAGTTGCAATCCCACCAACTCCCCTACACCTTCCCCCACCTGAAATGTCGCATCCCGGATAATCTGAGGTACGTACTGCCCTAAAGTTTCCATTAGGGTAAAGCCAACAGCAGAAGATGTTCCCAGCAAAATCCCATCAAGGGGTTCTACTACTCCGATTCTTTCGCGCCAAGCAGGTGGTAAGCGGCGTCCCAGCAAATCAGCGCCTAGCACGGGTAAGGCTTTGAGCAACTCTTCCATCAAGCCGGCTCCGAAAAACATTCGGATGAGTAGAATCGGAAAAGTTAAGTTCTCGAAATTTGTTGGTAAACTTCCTGGCAGAATTTGGCGAAAAATAACTATAAATAAAGGGAGTAGCGGACTTAGTAAAATTAATACAGTAACCAAGGCACAAGCTAATAGCATCCACCAAGGTTTATGCTTGCCACAAAGTTGATAAACGAAGTAATAAGCGGCTCCTGCCAAGTATGAAGCCAGCACCAAGTTGAATACCATAGGGTTGCCTACAGCAGCAAACATCAAGACTACAAATCCCACTGTGATGATGCCTGGAAGCAAGTAGGCTTTTTGAGTCAGTTCGCGTCCGGTTGAAAAAATGGGAAACAGCTGAGTAAAACTAACAGACTCTGTTTGAGAAGGTCTTATGGTAGGACTAGATTCAACTTGTGGGCTGGGAGCGTTTCTTAGTGAGGAGGGAGTGCTAGCAGCAGTCTGGGTAGTTTTTATGACTTCAAAGATGAATTCTGGGCCGTTTTGCCCCAGTACGATCCGATCGCCTTCTCGACAAATACGACATCCTTCTAGCCGTTGGCCATTTACATAGGTGCCATTTGCACTTTTGAGATCGCAAACAAGCCAGTTGGGTGGAGCGCCTGCAAATTTGGTTATGTGGCTGACTGACGCATGACGCCTGGAAACCATTCCGTATATGTTGGAGTCCAGCACAATTTGACAGTTTAAATCTCGCCCAAGCACAATTTCGTCAGCAGTCTCAAGCGAGTAGCGACGTTCTGCTTCATCTGCACTCTCAGTCGGCAATTGCCGGAGAAATGCCTCAGAAATGTCACTTTTCATTTGCCAAGAGTCAGTAGTTTTTTGTTTTCAAATAAAGTGATGTCCAGTCAAATCTACTCCCTATGGAATTAATTAAAAATTAAAAATGCAAAAAACTTCTCATTTTTAACTTTTAATTTTTAATTTTTCTGACTATTCACTGCTGTTGGTTTTCTTTGGCGTCTTTAACGGCAGCATAGAACAAAAATCCACCCAGCGGCAGGCTGATTGCCAAAATAATAGTTGTTGCTAAGCTACCCAACTGGGGTTCTCCAGAAGAGAGCTCGAATATTGAACCCACTGCTGCGATCGTTGATACGCAGGAAGCGCCCAACAAAAGGGCGCTTTTTGAAGTTAGTGTACTCACTGCCTTTTTCCGAATTATCCAACTGGTTTGACAGCCTGGGTCGAGAATCCGTACTTGTTTAACTCTTGAGTAAGCGCCAAACTATTTTCTACCCGGTCTACAAAGAGTACTCCGTTGAGGTGATCCATTTCGTGCTGAATGGCACGACTGAGCAAGCCTGTTGCTTTCAGCGTTCGAGGGCGACCGTACTCGTCTTTGTAAGCAACTTCAATAGCTTCTGGACGTTTGACGTCCAGGTAAACTTTTGGAATGCTCAAACAACCTTCCTGAGCTACACACAAGTCGCGGGTCAATGCTTTAATCGTGGGATTGATTAAAACCAGAGGCTGATTGGCCGGGTTATCTGGCTCGCAGTCTACCACAATCAGTTGTTTTTGTACAGCCACCTGCGGTGCAGCCAGACCGATCCCATCGGCGCTGTACATAGTTTGTAGCATTTCTCGCACGAGATCTCGGATTTCTGAGTCTACTTTAGCGATACGCTTTGCTGGTTGACGCAAGGCGCGATCGCCCAAGACCCGAATTTCGAGCGGCGGGTTTTCCAACTTTTTCTTTTCGACTAAAACCTCAGAGGTCATGGAAGCTTAACTTGTGAGTAAGACTCAATAATTTGAACAGATCCAACTAAAATCAAAGATTATTGTTGGGGATTTTTTCTCTATAGGGATAAACCCATCGCTTTTCCAGAGATACTGGTTGGGAGCTTGTGTCGTGATAACTTTTGTAAGGGATCGCTCCCTAAAAAGAGAAATAGTTTTTTCCGCTCAATAGGGTTTGGTTAAGTTAGTTTGTGTGTTGAGCGTTAGAGCTTTTACACTACTGTGTTAACCAGTTGTCCATATTGTAACATGATTTATTGATATCGATCTGCTTTTATATTGCTAAGCGCAATAAAGACCCAAACCAAAGATTATGGGTCGGTACTGCGCGTTCTGATTGTGAACAAAATTGCTGATTTTAGATTTGAGATTCCAACCTGGCCTGTTGTTTTCCAGGTTGGAATCATAAGCTTCAAATCTGGAATTTCTTGACCTCCCTCAATTTTAGCGGGCTAGGGGATAGGTAAGAAGGAGTGGGAGCGGGAAAAGATTAATTCTCCCACTCTAGGTAGAGACTCCTGCCAGCTTGGTTTTAGAACGGTTGGGTAGCAAATGGGTTGAAGTCTACGTTGGCAGCTGTACCGCCGGAACCGTTGATCGCACTCCGTCCGGTGCCGCCGATTGTCGGGCCATTTGCAGAATCCCACCAGTTATTTTCTGCATTCAAAGCACCAGTCCCGCCGTGGTACAGTGCGGCATTCGAGTTACCGATGATGTTGTTGAAATTGATCTTGACTGCACCTGTAATATTTGTGCCATCTGCGATCGCTATACCATTGAACGAGTTCGTGATCGTGTTGCTGCTGACATTTACCGTTCCCAATTTTGTAGTTGTCAGACCGGAATCCCGCAATCGGATACCGCCCCTATCCGCACCGCTTGTGGTGTTTGTATTGGTGATATCGTTGTTTGCGATCGTCGCGCTACCACCTGCCAGCTGGATGCCCTGTTGCCCGGTGTTGCTGACGGTATTGTTATTAATTACACTCGCAGCGTTGGTAATTGCATCGGCGGCGATTCCCGGCCCGGGTACGCTGGCAATGGTGTTATCCGTAATCCTCAACGTGTCAACCCGGAATGCCTGAATACCGCTGGTGCTACTGCCTGCATTGAATGCAAGGTCGCGAATTAAGTTGTCTTGCACAGTTAAAGAGGAACCGGATGCACCTTGATAATCGAAGCGCATTACACCACCCGTTGCTGGCCCGGTTCCGGTAAACTCATTTTGACGAATGATGATGTTATTACTGGCATCGTTATCCAGGATGGCATTTTCTCCTTGGATATCGATTCTCAGACCCTCAATTGTAACGTTATTGACACCAGAGGCAATGTCAATAACTCGCGCACCTGCGGGTGCCCTAACAATAGCAGGGGCACCTGCCAAACCAGTGGAGGGGCTCAAACCGGCATTAGGCCCGCGAATTGTTAATGGCTTGTTGATAACAATGGTGCCTGGTTCGTTATAAGTACCGGGTAGCACGAAAATGATCTCATTATTACCGGCTGCATTGACCGCTTCCGTGATGGTGGCATGATTGCCAATCGCGTTGCCACCCGACTGTGCAAAACGGAGTACCCGATTGGGAGCGGGTACGGGTACATTTAATAGGTTATTATCCAGAATATTGATTGTAGCCATATCCTGGGAACCTACAAAATAACCCGTATCTTCAGATATGGTCACAGTCACTGTTTCAGTCGGTTCACTAATGGCGTCCGCTGTGGCTGTGATGCTAATTAGATCGGAGACAGTTTTACCGGCAGCGATAGTGATACTGTTACCACTAACAGTCGAGGAATAGTCAGTGTTGGGTGTAGCTGTACCTGTGATAACGTAATTGATTGTAACTGACTGGTTGATATCGCCTCCAGTACGTGCAAACTGAAACGTACCGGGCTTCCCACCAGCCTCTGAAGCAGTAGGATTGGGTGCGGTAACGAAGACGGTCGGTTTTGCTGCTGCTGGCGGATCGGTAATGATTACGGTGGCACTGTTAGCAGGCCCCACCGTGTAATTGGCACCGCCGCCTAAAAACAAGGCGATCGTTTCATTGCCTTCGATCGCGCTATCGGAGATCGGGTTGATATCGATGATTGCGCGATCGGAACCTGCTGGAATAGTAATGCTGGTGCTCAGCGTTGGCGTAGACTTATAGTCGGTATCTTTAGTAGCAGTGCTTAAAGGCGAGAGAGTGTAATTGACGGTAAGCGGTTGGGTCAGGTCTCCTGTGCGGGCGATCGTAAACTGGCCTGGATCGGCGGGAGTGGCATCAGATGCAAGTGGGTCGCTGGCAAAAATATTGACCGTGGTTTGAGTTAACGCATCGTTATCCAAAATTGTGACAGTAGCCGTGTTTTTGGGGGAAGCTGCCACATCGTAACCCGTACCGGCAGTCAAACTAGCTATTACCGTTTCATTCGATTCGACAAGTGTATCGTCAATAGCTACAACCGGAATTGTCGCGCTGCTAGCACCAGCTGGAATAATCACGCTACCGCTAAGGGTTTGGTAGTCTGTACCGTTGATAGCTATACCGGAAATGACGTAATTTACCTTGAGGTCTTCATCGGTATCGCAAGGGACGGAAACGGTAAACAAACCTGGTGCTGTAGTTGGTGTGGATTCGATCGTCGTGGGATTGGTGGCTGTAATACTGACCCTTTCAGGCCCTCTTGGAGTGAAAGCAGCACCATCTATCGAATTGCTATCGACATTCTGCAAGACTGCCAAAAACTCGCCGGTGGTCTTGTCCTGAATAATGGTGTTGGCGACATCGCCTCCCGTACCTTGAAAGATATTTAAATCGCCATAACTGACACCACCACTTAGTGAAATTAAATCTATACAAAGTTGAAAGTCGGTAATCAAGTCGGCATCAGTTTTGGTAGAACCACCGGTACCGCGACCGATGACGAAGACATCAGTGTTAGTTTCACCGCCACTATCGCCTGTGAGGGTATCTGCACCCTGGTCGCCGAATAAGGTGTCTCGTCCGCGATCGCCAAAGAGGGAGTCATTGCCGATGCCTCCCCGTACTACGTCATCGCCCATACCTCCGAAAATGCTGTCCTGACCTTCGTTGCCGTTGAGTACGTCATCGTCCTCGTTGCCGAACAACTGGTCGTTACCGCCTAAACCGTAAATCGTATCTAAGCCTTCGTTACCGAAAATAACATCGTTACCATCCCCGCCAAAATCAGACTCCAATCCTTGGTCGCCGTAAAGTAAATCGTTGCCGCCACCGCCATAGAGGCTGTCGTCTCCCAAATCGCCATAGAGGGTGTCATTCCCTTCGTCACCGAGAAGGGAGTCATTGTTCATGCCTCCCCGTATGGTGTCATTGCCTTGTCCTCCAAAGGCAGTATCGTTGCCCTCGTTGCCATTGATGGCATCGTTACCTTCATTACCATATAAAAGGTCTGTTCCGTCGCCGCCAAATACGGAGTCGTTACCCTGGTCGCCATAAACGGTGTCATTCCCTTCGTCACCGTACAATTTGTCATTGTCCATACCGCCCCGAACGGTATCGTTATCCATACCACCCCGGACGGTATCGTTGCCTTCGTTACCGTTGAGAACATCTTGCCCTTCGTTGCCGTTAATTAGGTCATCATTTTCGTTGCCCTGAATCGAGTCGTTGCCCAAATCGCCGTATAGGGTATCGTTGCCCAGGTTGCCGAATAAGCGATCGTTGTCTGCACCGCCCCGGAGATAGTCTTGGCCATCTTCGCCAAACAAGGTATCGTCACCTTCGTTGCCATTCACAACGTCATTACCGTCATTGCCGTTGAGAAGGTCCATACCCTCATTGCCAAAGATGGTATCGTTGCCAAGGCCACCAACACCTGTGTCATTGCCAAGGTTGCCATAGATGATGTCGTTGTCTTGGTCGCCCTGCAAGTAGTCCTCGTTGTCATCGCCTCGCAAGCTATCTTGGCCTTCGTTTCCGTAAATGGTATCGTTGCCTGCTTGGCCTAGAACTGTGTCGTTACCTGCTAGGGCAAGAATAAAGTCTGGTGCTAGTGTGCCAGCAAGAAATTCACTATCTATTGTTCCGGTGATATTTGCCATTTTTTTTACTCCTCACTACCTAGTCCATATAATCTAACGATTCAGCTCCAAACAAAATGATTATTTGCATATTTTTATGCTGTTTAGGTGTGTTGGTAGTCAATTTTAGGGTGAAGGGGTGTAATATTACTCCTTTATTAAAAAGATAGTTCCTAAATTTATGGCTTTTTGGCCTGTTTTTCGACCTTTGACGGTATTCAAAAATTATATTTGGCCAGATTTGGGCCCAAATTGGCAACATAGATCTGTCAAAATCCGTTTCAAAATCCGTTTGTCTGCTTACGGGATTTTAATGTTTTCAGCCTATACACCGATGCGATCGCTTCTTGATGGTAAATAAAGCTACATAACTAAAGTCCCCTAGCTATTGGAAACTACTTTACCATCTTTCTTCAGTAACTTTTATTACACTTGTTCCGATAATTTTGCTGTATTTTTACGAGTTCTGGAATTCCATCCTACTCTTCAGATAATTAATTTTGGATTCCGGATCGATTTTCACCCTAACTTGCAGTTATGCGATCGCACCGATATTTTGTAGATGCTTAGTAAAATTTTATACTTGAGTTCTGATTGCAAGGCCAGCATATTATCCAGATTATAGATGCAGCCGGAACAACTTAGACTTTGCAATTGCTTTATTCTAGAAGAGTATGGCCAGCCGACGCACCACTTTTCTCAACTTGTCAGCAAGAGAAGGCCATTAATGAATGAGACTATTTTTGACATTAAACGTTCCTAAGTGTGGAAAAGAAGCCACCCCAAGAACTATACGTTGTTTGTAGCAAGTTGTACCTTGAAGTAAGGGAAGTGCAATGTGAGGTGCTTATGAAATCGCAGTGGGAATGTTTACTGCAAAACTTGGGCGAGTGGCAGGGTTCTTTTACCCGTTTCTCGCCCCAGGGAGAATTGTGGGAAGATACTCCTACTGTAGTTTCCCTAGAAGGACTGAATGACGATCGGACTATTCGTCAGACTATTCGGCGTTTCTTGCCCTCTCAAGAAGTTAAGGAACAAGTTCTGGAATACAGTTCTCTGGGACGAAGCACTCTCTTTTTCGACAACGGTGCTTTTTCTCAAGGATCGATTCAGCTGGCTCCATTTTCGGAGTTTGGGGCAGAATTAGGGCTGATAGATGATTCTAGCAGACGTTTGCGCCTTGTACAGATGTTTGACAAGCAAGGTCATCTCGATAAATTGACTTTAATCCGAGAAAAACTTGCCGGTACGGATGACTGGCAAAAGGGCCATTCGACAACATTAATCGAATTACTGGGGGAATGGCAGGGAGAAGCCGTAACGATTTATCCAGACTGGCGTTCGCCGGATAAATATACCACTAAACTGCAACTTTATCTAGATGATGATGGTAAGTTAGTTCAAGAGCTAACCTTTGGTAATCAGGTAATTTCATCTACTGCGAGTATTAATGGTTCTATTCTTCTGTTTGAGCGCAGTTCTCAACCCGTGCAAGTTTTGCTGTTACCCGATGGTGCTTCTTCTACTTGCCCCCAACAAGTTAAAGTCGGTCAACCTTTTTTTCTGGAAGTAGGTTGGTTGTTTGAGTCCGATCGCCGTCAGCGATTGATTCGCAGTTACAGTCATAAGGGAGAATGGGTTAGTCTTACATTGGTCAGAGAATTTAAAGTTGCAGTTGCAAACTAATATAGAGAACAGCGACGACTCAAAGCTTGTTCCAGCAAGATTTGATACTCTTTATCTGCGATCGTATAAGCTCCAAATCGCTCCAAATGGGGGTTGGTCATTTGGGCATCAAATAAGACGAAGTGACGGGATATCAATCGTTCTACCAATTTTACCATTGCTACTTTCGATCCTTCTGGAATCCGGTAAAACATCGATTCCCCAATAAATGCTCCCCCAATTACAATACCTAAGATTCCACCGGCTAGTTCATCTCTGCACCAGGTTTCAAAACTGTAAGCCCAACCAGATCGATACAGCGCCAAGTATATTTCTTGCAGTTCTGAGGAAATCCAGGTGGTTTCTCGGTTGGCGCACCCAGCAAGCACTCCTGCAAAATCGCGATTAATAGCGACAGAGAAGCGTTCTTGGTTGAGGACGCGCTGCAAGGATTTGGGATAGCGAAACCGCTCGTCCAAGGGAATTAAAGCCCGCTTGCGACTGTAGTACCATCCCAAGTTCTTACCCTCTTCATCAGCCATTAAAAAATAACCTTGGGCATACCCTTCGATAATGCGATCGATCTCAATCTGCATAAATTAGTCCGGTTTAATAAGATTTTTGATTAAGGTAATAAATGCAAGGCTAATTGATAGCTTATTTTAAGTAATCCCAGCAATTCAAAATCATTTACAATTTTTAAAAAATATTAAAATAATCAATTAAAGTCAAAGATATTTGGCGATCGTTAAACTTAAAAAAGGAAATATTTAGATATTATATCTTGTTGGGATAAATGAGGATAATATTGCTGCTTATCATACCCATTAAAACTATCCGATCCCTGCCCAAAATAAAATGTTTGCCAAGTTGCTAAAAACAAATATTTTTGAAGATAAGCTTAAACAAAAATATCTTGCCTACTTACTATAGAAAACCCATTTTTTTCGGCATTGGACATTGGGAATAGAAATGCTAACTGGGCAATGGTTTGGAACAATCAATTAGCTTTAGTTATCGCACTATGTACGGGAGAGTCAAATGATTTTTTAGATAAGCCTGTTGCTAAAGGTACGCCATAATTCTCAGTCTTCGGGATTCCGGCTTAAGCGGAAAAGATATAAGCTGATAGCTGATAGCCAATAGCCGATCGCGAAGATGTCCGAACCAATTCCACCAATTACTTTGCCACCTAGCCAAAATCCGCAGCAGGAAGGAGAATGGCTGCAAAAGTCTTTACATAGATGGCTCAATGAAGAGTTTATCCCAGAAGCAGTCAATCAGGAAATTGCAAGGCGGGCAGCCCAGATATATGTCCGACAAAGATTAGAAGGAGAAAACGATCTGGGCTCCCTCGTGATTGCTATCCTAACGGAAATGCAGGCGTTTGACTTCTCTAAAAGTTTTTATAGCGAGTTTGCGATCGCCAATGCTGTAAGCGACTTGCTTTTAGACAGTCTGGGAATCGATCGCTGCTGCGGCCAATAGAATTTTAGATTTTAGATTTTAGATTTTGGATTGGGGCTAGCAGCACAATCAGAGATGAGATCGAACCGACGAGCCACCAATCGATCTAAAATCCATTCATCCAAAATCCAAAATCTAGCTACCAGCTTGACTTCACCACACCGGGTAGCAAACCTGTGTGTGCCCATTCCCGCATCACGTTGCGAGATAGACCAAAATCCCGATAAGTACCTCTGGGGCGACCTGTTACCCAGCAACGGTTGCGCTGGCGAGTGGGGGCACTGTTGCGCGGCAGTTGTTGTATTTGGCGGTGGATTTCCAGCTTTTGCTGCTGGGTAGCTGCTTGTGCGAACGCATCTTCTAAAGCTTCGCGTTTGGCAGCGTACTTCTCGGCCAGTTTTTTGCGCTTCTTCTCGCGCTCGATCATGCTTTTTTTAGCCATTAATGCTTATCGTTCCTGTAAGTAATGAAGACAGCATTTTCTATATTAACTTTTAGCGGCTGGTAAGGTTCGAGAAGTTTTAGCTTATTTAGCGCTTAAGAATGCCGTTGGGGCTCAGAAGCAGAGGGACAGAGGTCGGCAAGAGCGCAAGAAGAACAGTTAGGATTCCTGGCCATACAAATAGACCGACCGTGGTAAATTAACCGAATTGACCAATTTTCCCAATCAGGCTGAGGTAAGAGTCGGATTAAATCTCGCTCCACACGGATGGGATCTGTTTCTTCTGTCAAACCCAATCGGTAGCTGAGGCGCTTGACGTGGGTGTCTACAGTAACGCCTTGATGTATACCATAAGCGTGAGCCAAAACTACATTAGCCGTTTTCCGGGCAACTCCCGGTAATTCCAGCAATTCTTCCATTCGTTTTGGCACCTTGCCGCCAAATTTTTCGACGATCGCTCTACAGGCACCTTGAATATTTTTAGCCTTATTGCGGTAAAATCCCGTGGAACGCACCAAACTCTCCAGATCTTGGATATCCGCACTGGCTATAGCTGGCGCATCCGGAAAGCGGGCAAACAAAGCGGGTGTCACCTTATTTACCCGCTCATCCGTACATTGAGCCGATAGAATCGTCGCCACCAGCAGTTGTACGGGCGTCTCATAATTGAGCGTACAAGTCGCATCTGGATAGAGACGCTGAAGACGAATCAAAATTTCTAAAGCACGTTGCTGTTTAGCAGCCCATTTGCGAGTAATGCTCACCGAAACAAATTTTGCACCCCTTCCAAGTTAGCGGTATCGCGGACAATCAGAAAAATTCCCAAGCCCAAAAGTAACATCAAGCCTGTTTGCATTACGCCGTCCTGAATTTTACTGGGCAATGGTTTACCTCGAACAGCTTCGATAAACAGAAAAGCCAATTGACCGCCATCTAAAGCAGGTAAGGGCAAGATGTTGATAACGGCAAGGTTGATGCTAATCAGTGCAGCAAATCGAAACAATTGGGTGATGTCCGATTTAGCAATATTTGCACCAATTTCGACAATCTTCACCGGGCCAGCTACTTGGGAAGCTGTTTCTTGAAAGTTACCGATCAACTGCCCAAAGCCTTGAACGGTCAAAGTAGCGATGTGCTGAAATTCTTCAGCAGCAAGACTGAAAACCTCAAAAATGTCGTGCGGGCGACGATAAACAACCGGCTTATCCTTTGGCCCATTAGGGGCAAGGGCAATCCCGATGCGAGCTTCGCCATCTGTTCCCTGGATGGGAGTAGCGGTCAGAGACAATTTGCTGGAGCCACGCTGAATAGTAAATTGAATTGGCTGACCTGCACTACTTCTAATTAATTGCTTAAGAACAGCTTCTTCTTTGAGGGAACGACCGAACTGTTTGCCGTTAGCGGCCAAGATAACGTCACCTGGCTGGATTCCCGCTACTGCTGCCACGCTGGGAGCAAGCTGGATACCCAAATGCCCTTTGCCATCTGCACCTAACTTGGGAGTCAGAGAAAAGTCAACTTGTTCGTTGTTACGATTAACTTTCAGTTGAATTGGTTCGCCTGAAGTAGTGGCGATAAGTTCCGCCTGGGAGTTGTTCTCGTTAATTGAGAATCCAAATCTTTTACCGTTGACCCAAATTACATCACCAGGTTTGATGCCTGCCGATTCAGCTTCACCAGTCACTTGAGTAACTTCTGCGACAAGCTGGGGAACCAAAACTCCTGGCTGGGAGGCTTCGGGCATTCCGATTACCCCAAATTGCGCTACTAGCACTAAGTAGGCAAAGATCAGGTTGGCGATTACGCCTGCGCTAATCACGATCGCCCGATCCAGGACGGGGCGATTGCTGAGCAGATTCGGGTCATCGGGGGGATACTTGCTATCGGGCTCATCATCGGGAAAGCCGACAAATCCACCCAAGGGAAAAGCACGAATGGCGTACTCGGTTTCTGGGCCTTGATACTTCCACAGAATAGGGCCAAATCCGAGCGAGAAGCGATTGGCGTGGATTCCCTGAAAACGAGCGGCCATAAAATGACCGAGCTCGTGAACCAAAATTAGAACCGCCAAGACTGCGATCGTCGCCAAAACTGACATAGAAAAAATTAGTGCGAATTAGCTATACATTTCTTTATTCTACGTTGCCCCTCCAGTAAGCACCTCTAGCCGCAGATACGATCGCAGCACTTCCGGAACTTTGACTGTGCCGTCCGGTTGTTGATAGTTCTCCAGAACTGCGGCCATTGTGCGACCTACTGCCAGTCCAGAACCGTTGAGAGTATGCACGAACTGGGTTCCTTTCTTCCCGGCTTCTTTGAAGCGGATGCTACCGCGCCGCGCCTGAAAGTCTCCAAAATTCGAGCAGCTGGATATTTCCCGATATTTGCCTGCCGAAGGCAACCAGACTTCCAAATCGTAGGTTTTCCGGGAGGAAAAGCCCAAATCGGCGGTACAAAGTTCGATTACCCGATAAGGCAGTTGTAGGGCTTGTAAAATCGCTTCGGCATTGCCAACGAGGGATTCATGTTCTGCCTCGGAAGTTTCGGGATGAACAAATTTAACGAGTTCGACTTTGTTAAATTGATGCAGTCGGATTAACCCCCGCGTGTCTTTACCGTATGCACCTGCTTCTCGCCGAAAGCAGGGGGTGTAGGCGCAATGGTAGATGGGGAGTTGGGAGGCATCTAGGATTTCGTCGCGGTAGAGATTGGTGACGGGGACTTCTGCGGTGGGAAGCAGCCACAAATCGTCAGCTTGGCACTTAAAGCTTTCTTCGGCAAATTTAGGCAACTGACCGGTGGCGGTAAGAGATTGGCTGTTGATTAAAAGTGGGGGAATTACTTCCACATAGCCTGCTTGAGTCTGTTTGTCAAGCATAAAGCTAATCAGGGCCCGTTCCAGAGCTGCACCTGCGCCGATCAAGTTGACAAAACGGCTTTGAGCGATTTTGACGGCGCGATCGATGTTGAGGATACCCAATTTTTCGCCGATTTCCCAGTGGGGCAGGATATTGGGGTTTTGGGGGATGTACTCGTCGCCCCAGCGGCGCACTTCTAGGTTGTCTGCTTCGCTTTTTCCAACAGGGGTGGATTCGCTGGGCAAGTTGGGCAGCGCTAGCAGTAAGGTTTCGATCTGAGCTTTGAGGTCTTTTTCTTGGGGAGATCGATCGCTTAAAGTAACTTTGATTTGGTTCCCTTCATCTCGCAAGGCTTGAATTTCTGGGCCATTGGGATCGCCACCTTCTTTAATTTTTTTGGGGATCGATTTGGCGATTTCGTTGCTGCGGGCTTCCAGCTGCGATCGCTCTTTCTCGATTTCTCGCACTTGCCGATCTAACTGCAAAATCGGCTGAATGTCGTATTCACCGACGCCGCGACTGTTGAGGCGTTCTTGAACTAATTGTGGATTTTCCCGTATCTGTTTGAGGTCTAGCACAGATATTCCTTAAGTTGTTTCTTGCCAATAAATCAGGATACAACGCTGTGGCGAATTGTATTCTAAGTATATATTCGACTGAGAATCTAGGCGAAAATATTGTTTGTAAAGGTTCAAAAGTAAAATAATAAAATTGAATGTTTACTTTTGAATTCTAGGTTTGCTCATAGCTTTGATGTCGATTTTTTCGCATAAATTCTAAGTGCGATTAATGCGATTTAGCAACCAGAGTGTGGCCACAATTCCGACAAAGTGGCCAGCAATAGTATTGATATTTGCCTGTACAGCGAACATATCCAGAGAGCTGATCAGACGAGTGGTATCGGTTAGTATTCCTGTTTGCGGTTGGGATATCGATCGTGCTGCCAAAGTGCCGACAATTGCATACGCCCCTAAAAGAGTTGATAGCATCCCTGCCAAATTCACCATTAATCCCATCCGCAGGAGTTGAATTGTATCCGATTTGCGCGGGCGCGTATCGGCGTAGGGCGATTCTAGTTGTCTGGCGATGCGGGTGTAACGGAATGTCCAGTAAATGCTCCCCCCCAGGATAGCCAGCCCGCAAAGGGCAAAAAAGATGCCAAAACCAGTGCCGGGATTCCCGGCGCTACCTCCAGGACTCCGACTGAAGACACCAAAGAGCAACAAAACTACGCTAGAAACAACGGCCAGTACTAATTGTGACCAAAAGCTAATCCAGCCCGTGAGGCGAAAATAAAGGGCTATTTGCCTGAGTGCTGAGGGAACTGATTGTGACTCCGATCTATCTGGCATAGGTATTCCCGCTGGCGGTATTAGCACAGGCTTCTAAACGTTCCTCTTGAGAGCTTACCCAGTCAATTCTTAAATGACTGAGATTTTGGCCCGCTACTTGGATATGCAGTTAGCGCAGATCTCCTGCGAGCGTACCGGGAGGTCAGGTAAGCGATTGTGCCAATGCCATTATGCGTCAAAACAGGGCTCTGTGTATGTTGTTTGGCACGATGGACAGATCTGCTAGGTTTGGTAGCAATCCTTTAAAAAAAATAAAATTTTAAAAAAATTCGCCTTTTCGCACAAATAAATCGATCGCATACAACAAAGTTTTACCCCCAGGTATTCTACGATGAAAGCAGCAATTCTAGAATCCCTACCTGACTGAGGGAAATTTGAGTCATTGCATATATTGTGCAAAGCGCAATTTAACGCTTAAGGCTCAATAACCCAATAAGTCTGGTAGGGCTCCTTAAAATTAACTTTCTAGAATCGATCGTAATAATCAGCAGTTCCCGATCGGACATAATGGAACTGGATCGCCATTCACCCTCGTAGCGATGTTGCCTGTCCCTATGCTGTAAGGACTGTCTGAAAATATTCTTGGTTCAAGATGCTCTTACCTAAAAAATCCCGCTGAATGTTCCTGCTATTGTGTCCAGCACATGGCATCCACAAGTTCATTGAGCGGGTAAGGCGACTTATCTGTGAAAAAACCTTGACATCAGAGGGTTGCCCCAACGATTCAAAAAGGCATTAGTTATAGAACGTCAGTGCTGAAAAGGTGTAAAAGCTGCGATGGGAATTGGCAAAAGATTATTGCTGTTCTGGAGGGGGAATAAAGATCGACACTTACGTTCAAAAACATATGCCTCTTAAACAAATTTGGAAAAACCGCTCAACGAATTATGGAAATGAAATTTGAAGATATTTACCAATTCTTTGACAATCCTCCTCCCATCTACCTGAGTAAGGAGTTAGCCGTTTGCTACGTCCTCTCTGTTTTAGTGCGGGGTGAGTCCTATGGAACGGAACTAATCCAGCTTATAGAGAGTGAATATCCCGCTTATCGGCTTTCCGATACTGTCCTGTACAGCGCTCTCAAATTCTTGGAGGAAGAACAAGCAATTTCTGGTTACTGGAAAAAAGTAGAAGGGCGCGGGCGTCCCAGGCGGATGTATCGTATCCGTGCTGATTGGCGGGATCGTTCCCAGGATTTGGCTCGTCTTTGGCATGAGTATGCGACTAAAACCAACCACTTTCATCCAGAAGAATCCGGCCAGCGCGAACCGGTTCGAGAAGGTGGCTAGAAATAGTGAAGTTATGTAAAGTAGAGGGAGTAAAAATACTCCAAAACTTTTTGAGGTATCGCGGTGGGGCGTTTTTGGATTGAGTGCCAACATCAAATCTAAAATCGCCAACCCCTTCCTGAATCAAATCCATGATCGCGACAATTCTTTCTTCGACTTTGCTGCTGACGCTGTTGCTGTCGATCGGCTTGTTCTTCTTTATCAGAGCTTCTGTTAAAGATAGAACGGAAGTTGTCAGGCTGATTTCCGGACAACCACAAGAATCGCTTTTCCCTGAAGTGGAGCAGTATTTTGCCGAGCGCTCGTATCGGGTGGCCGGGTTGGATGCGGCTCAAAATCAGGTGACCTTCGAGGGATTTGTGCGCCCCAGCTGGTTTCTAGCAATTTTCTTGAGTTTTTTAGCGGCAGTAGGAATTCTATGTCTGACGCTGGTTTTATCGATATTGTTTCCCCAAGTCGGGATGGGATTTCTGGGACTGGAAATCTTGTCGCCGATTGCAGGGATTTTTTACTGGCAAAAAGCTGGACGCCCAGAGCAGGTGTCCCTTCAGTTTGAAGATGTCGGTAAAGAAGGTACTCAGGAGATGCAAAGTGCGATCGTCGTTAAGGCGCATCGGGACGAGCTCTCAGCATTGCAACAGGCACTGTGCTTGCAACAAGAGCGATCGCAATAGGACAGGCGAAATACTCACTTACCATCATGCTATAATAAACCCCCCTCAAAACTTGCTCGGCTTGAGTGGGGTTTACTACCTTTAAATCAACTTTTTTGTCGCACCAGAGGTCGCGTTTGAACTGCTAAAATGGCATACTTAATCATTTTTTAGCCAATTCTATCCCTTAAGTGTCAGCCGCTCTGAACAGCGACTGCAACTTTTTCGCTAGAGTGTTCCAACTCTCTTAGGCTGGGAAACAGGAAATGGTTTTCTTCCACATACTGAGCCCCAAACAAGCCCTTTTCTGCCCAAAAGTACCGATCTGTGGTATGCTCGTTCCGCTTAACCAACAGCAGAGCAGGTGGGACAATTCCTTCAGCTTGAATAAATTTTCGAGCCGCCGTTACTGGTTTATCCTGCCCACTTTCGATGCTATATTGAGGCACGTGCTCAAGAATCCTGCGCCCTTCTTGGCGACGGCGACTTTTGCGCTTACGTCTCCTAGCCAAGCTAGTTACCTCCTCTTTTACTCGTATTCTCTAATGATATTTACCAAAGCCGTCGCAAGTATATCGGGTTGAGATCTAAAAATCAACTTTTGTTAAACGATCGATACAAATAGGGCAGGTACACTAGAGGTCAAGTACTGGGTGAGATCGCGCTAAGCTGAAAACAGACTGCCATCGGAGTAGCTGGAATAAAAAGTGTAGATTTTAATCGATCGCGCATAAATACTCAGATAGCATCGGCTCGGAACAATCTCAAAAGCAAGTTACTCCAGTATCTCTTGGAGGCGATCTCAAGAAGAGAAAGGGATTTGGCCAAGAGCGACATTTGATTCGGTTGATTACTCAAGCTTGACCTCATGTTGATGCCAGCCAGTTCGGAATTTGTTGCTCTGTGTCAAGCTCAAGTCGCACTGCTTACCCAGGCGCTGGGAGCTACTTTGAGCGTGGTGTATTTGACAGAAGAATTTGTGGAGGGACAAGAGGCAAAACTGATCCCTGTGGTGGCCTTCCCAGAACAAACCGTGCTTTGGCAGGAGAAGGACTCGCTGGCGCTTTTACCAGATGCGATCGAGCGGTTAAACAATGTCCCTCGTTTACTCTCAGCGGCACCGCAAGACTCTTTAACGCCTCAGAAGTCTGACGTAGGTGGGGGAGATCGGGAGGCGCGGCAGGGAAGAAATGGTCATACTTTAGTGCAACAGCGCCAAATAGTTTTGCCTTTGATCCACGAAGGAGTGGTGATGGGCTTGTTGGTCACGAGTCGCAAGGATCGACCCTGGAATGAGCAGGAAATAATGGAGATCGAACGGATCGCTCATACAATGGCGATCGCTTGTATTCTAGACCAACGCTCTCAATGGCTGAGTCAGCAATTTAGTCAACAACAGCGCCTCCAGACTCAGCAAAACGACCTTCTGCATAATTTGCTGCACCAGCTTCGTAACCCTCTGACGGCTTTGCGGACATTTGGGAAGTTGCTGCTGAAGCGGCTGCAATTAGAAGATGCAAACCGGGATATAGCTTCTAACATTTTGCGAGAAAGCGATCGCATCCAAGAATTACTGCAACAGTTCGACGGTGTTGTGGATCTGACCGTTAACGACCGCGTTTCCCTGCCGACTTTCCCAGAGTTGGTGTCGGTTGATAGTAAAACTGCTGTTGAGAGTGTTACTGAACCGCCGTCAGAAAATAAACGGTTACTCCTATTACCCGAAGCAGGATTGATGGGGCTGGAATCTCTGGCACCTTGCTCTGTGACACAAGTGTTGGAACCGCTGATAACATCGGCTATGGCGATCGCGCAAGAACGAAATTTAAAGCTAAAAGCGGATATTCAGAGCAATTTGCCGCTTGTAAAAGCCAATGCCAAGGCTTTACGGGAAGTTTTTAGCAATTTAATCGATAATGCTTTAAAATATACGCCGTCTGGGGGAATAATCTACATTCAGGCAGGGTTAGAGCGACAATTTCCTCAAGGTCGGTGGCAGGGGGTAGGGGTGAGCGACACTGGCCCTGGCATTCCGCCCCAAGATTTAGAGCGGCTATTTGAGCGGCATTACCGGGGAGTTCAAGCAAATACAAGTATTCCCGGCACTGGCTTGGGTTTGGCGATCGCACGAGATTTGGTACGGCAAATGCAGGGTGAAATAGAGGTTTTCAGCCCATCCACACACTCTGCTGATGGCGTCGTGGGTGCTACTTTTATTGTGTGGCTGGCAGAAAGCTAACGGTTCTTTAGTTTTTAGTGTAGCTGGCGTCGGAGCGGGAGAGCGGGAGAGCGGGAGAGTGGGAGAGTGGGGGAGAAAATGTCCCCACATGAACTTTTGCATAGAGATTGCGAAAGAACCATCAAAGTTCAATTTGAGGTACGCTCATATTCTCGGTTGCTATGAAAAATTGTGGCTTTGGTAACGATCGAACTACTAAGAAACCGATTTTAGACGCTTACCTTTGCGATACAGAACGTCTGAGTATTAGGTCTGAGTTTAAAGTTAATGTCAGATCTGTTTCGGGTTCTATTAAAAGGAGTCTAACTCTTTGCTGGTTGCGGAAGCGTCCTATGAGTTCGGGAGTTGAACCAAACCCGGAACTTAGCAAGATTTGTTGGGAAGCGATCGCTGGATTACCGGTAACAGCTGCGATCGCCGCAGCAGCAGCTGTACCTAAAGCTGTATTTGCGATCGTTCTACTGACTCTGGGATTGTCAGTAAACTCTTGTGTTTTGCTAATAATCCGGGAACTTGCATTTATAGAAATTCTTTTGCCATCCCTTAAGACTAGCTGTTTGGCAACAAATTGAGCGCTTCCTATTTCTTGCATTGTTACTAATTCGCCGACGACCTGTGTTCCGGCTGGTATCGAAAACGTTGCTCGATTGGAAACTATATTTTCAGCAACAACAAGGGTTAAGGGTATTGGCCCCGGCTCCTCTGGCGCGACAATGATTTTCTGTGCAGCCTGATATTTTACTGGGATAGTAGTCCCAGCGGGAATTCTGGCAGTTATTTCTACAGGCAAAGTTGTTTGAGCAATAGCAGACGCTGGTATCGCGATGGGCGCTGTGCCAGTGGCATTTAGCAAAAGGGCGATCGATATAGCGGTTGCCGAATGCCAGCGATTGAACTTATACATAAAGTTATTTCTCCAGTATCTGCATGGCTTTTATTTCGAGTGAATGGACATCGATAAGTGTATTAATGAATCAGTTATCCAATCAAGTCAAGTGTCTCTCAACCGTCTTAGTAGCCAATCAAATCTAGTTCTGGCGATCGCAATGTTATCAAGGATGTTTGGGTTGAGTTCTTCGATGTGAATTTCTCCGTCTGGTGGTGTAATTTTACCATAACCCAACTGGCTAATTGTGCCGCGCATTCTAATAGATAGCAAAAGTGCAAGTGCGCGATAAAAACGGGAACCGAATCCGGTATCTTGCTGTAATCTTGTCGCTAATTGTCGTCGGGGAATCGACAATACGAGTGTCTTTTCAAGAGTTTTCACAGTAGCAGAAGGGGGACGGGAATCTATGAAAGACATTTCTCCTACCATCTCACCGCTGGATAATCTGGCAATTTCTTTACCATCCAGATAAGCCACAGAAACGGTTAATGTTCCTTCTAAGAGAAGGTAGAGAGTGTCGATGGGTTTTCCTTCTTGGATCAGTACGGTCTGGGCAGGAATTTCTTCTCGCTTACCGGTCTGTAGCATCCAATCAATATCGTCATCGCTCAGTTCGCCCAGAATAAAAAGGACTTTTTCCATACTTGACTTCCTGACTTTGTGTTGTGCTACAAAAATAGCTTGGTTTGTCTCTGAAGCACCCTGCTTGCTGTGACGCTTTGGTATACAAAATAAGTTATAGACAGTATTATCGAGCATTTCTGGTTTTAGATTTAAGAATATACAATAATTTTTTTACTTGACAAAGTTGCTCTCTCTTTTGAGAGAGCAAGAGGATGAAAAACGAAAGTTATGTTACGCGCAGCTAAGAAATATTAAAAAAGCGATCGCAACCTAAACAGTTTGCGATCGCTTTGGACTGGAGAATGGTTATCTAAATGCCTCGATCGTCTCTTGAGCTTGGTCTTGAGTAGCGTCCTGAGTCGTAATCTGAGTTAGAACGGGAATTGTAACCATAGGAGCTCAGCACTAAGTCAGAGCGGAGTCTCAGATCCAAATCGCTGTCGGGGTCGATGATGACAACTTTAGCTTTATCTCGATTGCGCCCCAGGAGCAGTCCTCCTGCTGCACCCACTCCAGTACCGGCTAAAACTTCCAGAGGTCTGATGCGTCTGTCGCCCGTTACACCTGATATTAGTGCTGCTGCTGCCGAACCGACTGCTGCACCTGTCAAGATAGAAGTTGTGTTTGTACCGCCTCTGCTTACTTCTTCTGTTCTGGTAATTACATCAGAAGTAGCATTAATCGAACGGCGGGAACCTCTATCTATAATTAGGTTTCTCGCAACAAACCGGGAACCTCTACCGTAGGGTTCTATTTGACCCTCTACCTGGCTTCCAGATGGAATCAATACGCTGCCATCACGCCCTAATACGTCGTCCGCTACTGTTAGGGTTATTCGTGCTGTTTCGTCAGGTGCTAAAACGATTTTGTCTGCTTCTTCATATCTGACTGGAATGTTGGTTCCAGAGGGAAGTCTGTAATCATATCGTTGCGATTGAGCTACGCGAGATTGTGCTAACGCGGGGGATGCAACGATGATGGGAGCAGCTGTAGTAGCTGTCATTCCTAATGCGATTAGTGCGGCAGTTGTTTTCTGCAAGCGATGCAAATTAAACATTTCTGGCCTTCTCCTCTTTGTCTTTGTTATATCGAATGACGCTCTCTCGCAAAGTTTGTTTCTGATAGTGCTAATTGAGATTTTTTGGTTGTGTGGCCTCAATAAAGAGACTCTATTTTTGGCAAGCCATCGTTTGCGCCAAAATATTTATGAGATGCTGGAGCTAAGGTTATCTATTTAGCCATTTTGTTGGCTCCATTGCTTTCTCTTGTCACATTGTAACTAAATGGCAAAGCGCTATTCCTCAACCCCAAGCCATACGACTATTTGCCGATGATTTTTTGTTGTGAGGACAACAAAATTTTATTCACACTCTAGAGACGTAAGATTATTAATCTAGTTCCTTACTATAGTTGTTGGTTTTGCGATCGCCTTCCTTCTACTGGGTGATGGGCTGGCGGCTGACTACGCAGAGCGTGGAGTTAATATTGGCACAATTGCGCTACTTAGGTTACCGAATAGTCTGACCGTCAGCTATGGGCAATAACAATGTGTCCTCTATTTCCTGTCGCACTTTGCGACTGACATAACAATCGCTATTCAGGCATTCTACAAGTAACTTATTGGCATTATAATAATCGTGAAGCAATCTTTTTTGCTGTTTGCTGAACTGCCAATCATGACAGATATTGCGATGCTTAACTATTACTGCTTTTAATTGCTCTATCCAAGCTTGACTGTTAACTTCCCACCATTGTTTGAATATCCATAGATCGGCGTCAGGATTTGGTAATAAATTTTTGAGTTCTTGCAAAGCTTCTCCTAATTTTGGTTCGAGGGAAAGAGCGCGATCGCACGCCAGAAAAAATGCGCCTTTGAAAGGGTATGGATAATGAGCTAAATCTAGGTTACGGCTGCGATCGCAAGTAAGGGCAAGCAAATCGTCAAGACCGACATCTAATGCGCGGATATTGCCCAATATAACCAGAATGAAAAGGCTCGGATCTAGGGCGCGTATAAGTTCGGGATCGCGGTAATCGATCGGGTTCATCTGAGGATGTCGATCGTAGGCAAGATTAAAGTAAAAAGCTCGCACAGCAGCAGGTTTATAGGGAACTGCTACTGAAAGTGATTTCTCTCTTACCCATATCAAAAATTCTTGCAATTTTTGATCGGCAGCTACAAGTCGATCGACCTGCTTTTTCATTAACTGTAATAAGTAATCAGCAGGCTGCAACATTCCTGCTGCCAACAAAAATACTTCTCGCCAGTATTTATCTGTAATATGGCAGACCAAATTTTGCAAAGATTTTTCTAATGCCGGCGGATCGGAAGACGTGGCAATTTTCCTGGCTGTAAAATATTCGTGAAATGTCAGATGAGAAAAAGAATAAATTCCCCTGGCTCTTTCTACCAATATACCATGTTGTGCTTCCAAGGATTTTAACACCGCTTCGCTATCAAGGTGCAAACTTTCAGTGTCACCTTGGGCATCTGGTAAATTGCGGATAAAATCAGCAATATACGCTTCAGCAATTTGTTGTTTAAAAAAGTAATCCTTCCGCTCAAAAGTATTTAAAGCAATCTGACTCAGCAAATCTTTTTTGCGCTGGACAGATAGTTTTTGATAAACGCGATCGCGTACAATACCGCGTTTGGCATCCCACTTTCTTAACAGAGTAGCAATCCCTCGCTTGTAAAGTTCTGCACGATCGCAGGGAAAATCACCTGCATCTTCAAATTCTAAACACAGCAGCGTCAACAGTAAAGGATTTGTGGCTAGTTCTCTAATTGAGGGATTCGATTGCAGCTGTTCCATAAATCGATCGGCTGTAATTCTCTCGCTTGCTTCCTCAACGGCGGCAAATGTTGAAGAGAGATTTTCTTTGATCTGGAACCATTTGGTTGCAAATGCCTTTATTTGTTGTTGATTAAAATCGGCAACTTCTACTTCAGTAAATTTTTCAAACGTATATTCCCGCGCCGCAATGCGGCAAGTGATGACAAAATGATTGTTGTAATACAGATCGGAAAATTCTTGAGTCTGCTTAATAACTCGGTTGGCATCTTCGTCTCTGACTTCATCCAAACCGTCGAGCAAAATTAATGTTTTACCCTGCTTAAGCAACTCAAATATTTGAGTTGCTGTAACGCCACAATGAGAAAGGATATCAGCTATAAATTCCGGGTAATTTAATTGATTTTTTGCTTCTGCGAATTCTCTTAAAGTGATAAAAATTGGCACTAAATTTTTGAAAAAATTGCTCAGGCAGCACTGAATGGCTAGATATTTCAAAAATGTCGTTTTACCAGAGCCTGGCTTACCCAAAACCATCAACTTGGGATAACTCTCTACTGCTTTTAGTCCAGGCACTCTTTCTTTGGTAATTCTGCTCAGTCCAAAGCGATCGAAATTTTGCGATTCGGGATCGAAGACTTGCAGCAGCTGAGCAATAGTTAACCGCCTGCGTCCGGCGATCTGCTCTAAAATGTTGACGTTGGTGTAGATGTCCGTTAAACTTATAGGCTGAGTCATGTCTAAGACTCGCATTGTGCCGCACTTCTGTTGAATGCTGGGGCGCACCTTATCTCGAATTTCTTGCACTAGGGTGTCTATATTGGTGCTATGATTTCGATTTAGATCGCTAGGTTCGGGTGCAGCTATTTCTTCCCAGTTCAAATCAAGCTGAAAGCAAATTTCTGTGAAGATGTGACGCTCTATTGGTTTGCCTTTGAAAAATTTCCAAATTGGCTGGCGAGATTTGCAATTAACTTCTTCCGCAAGCTGTTGTTGCGTCCATCCCATACGGCTGAATGCTTTTTTTGCTTCTTTTATACCTTGTTCGGATGCCCAGAGCGATTGCCTTGCCATAGCTCAAAAATAAAGATTTGTTAAATTTTAGTGAGTTTGTTTGCTCAGTCAGTAAAGACTAACATCGTACAAACATTTCGCAAACATGACGCTAGCATCGGCTTGTAATGCTGGAATTGTCAGGATTTGAAATCAATTGTATCGGGATCTCTGTTATGACAACGGCTCTGATTGTTGAAGATGAAGCAATAAACGTTAAAGTTTTCTCTAAAATTTTGACTAAGCGCGGTGGCTTAGCGGTACTTCATACGGAAAATGTGGAAGAAGTGATGCAAATTGCCCAGTCTGGGGGAGCGGATATCATTCTGATGGATGTTTCCCTGAGTAATAGTTACTACCAGGGCAAGCCGATGAACGGGCTCCAGATTACTCAGATGTTGAAGGCAAATCCCAAAACGGCTGGCTTACCGGTGATTTTGGTTACAGCCCACGCTAACGAGGGCGATCGCGAAAATTTACTGGAAGTAAGTCATGCGGATGGCTATATCCCCAAACCGGTGGTAGATCATCAAGAATTTTTGAATCGGATTCTGGAAATGATACCGAAAAGTTAACCGATGCGATCGCACCGCTCGTTCTCGTTTTTGTGTTTCCCAATAGCTCGACATTTAACCCGCTCTGGCGGGTTTTATTTATTTTAGGATCGTATAAGTTAGTGCGATGCAACAAAGACTCATCCAGCAAGTGGGAACGCTTTCTGACACAGCCATGCAAGAAATTAGCGATGCGCTAGCTATTGTTTTAAGTATTTCTTCATAGCCCGCGCTCAACTTTCCCTAAGCTAAAATCCTCATTTTTTCTGTTGACACACTGTACAACAGTGCATTTGTACTGCTATTTGTTTAATATGTGTGTGGCCTAATGTCATTTAAATGATACCCCTCCAACTCACCCTCAAGAATTTCCTCAGCTATCGCAAGGCAACCCTCGATTTTAGCGGGCTGCATACTGCCTGTATTTGCGGTTCTAACGGTGCCGGTAAATCATCTTTGCTAGAAGCTATCACCTGGGCGCTTTGGGGCGAAAGCCGCGTGAGTACTGAAGATGATGTCATCCACGCGGGGGCTGATGAAGTCCAGGTTGATTTTACATTTAAAAATCAAGATGTAACTTATCGGGTAATTCGCGTTCGCCGTCGCGGCGGTGGGGGGGTTTTAGAATTTCAAGTGCAGACGCCAACAGGATTTCGGGCGCTGACTGAGCGAGGGATGCGATCGACTCAGCAATTGATTGTGGATTATCTGAAGCTGGATTACGAAACTTTTATTAATTCAGCTTACCTGCGTCAGGGTCGAGCAGATGAATTCATGCTCAAAAAACCGAGCGAACGCAAAGAAATTCTGGCTGAGTTGCTCAAACTCAATCAGTACGAAGTGATGGCGGAACAAGCCAAGGATTTGTCCAAGCAGTTCAAGGGACAGGCGGAGCAGTTAGAACGGGATATGGAATCTCATCAAATCCAGTTGCAGCAGCGAGAAGCGATCGCACAAGCACAAGCTACTCTGGAAAGCGAGTTGAGGTTACTGCAACAAGGACAATTAGAAGAGACAAAACGCCTGCAACAGCTGCAAGCAATGCAGCACCAACGGCGAACTTGGGAACAGCAGCTCACCTGGCATCGCCAACAATATCAAAATTTAACTCAAGATTGCGATCGCCTCCAGCAAGATTTAGCCGCAATCCAGCAGCAGCAGCGACAATTGGAAGCTCTCCTGCAACAGGAAGGTGAAATAAGTGCTGGATATAGCCATTTTCAACAGTTGCAAGCTCAAGAAGAAAGCCTGAATCATAAATTTGAAGCTCATCAAGCTGCACAAGAACAGCGACGACAGCTAGAACGACAGCAGCAGATTGCGATCGACGCACTCAATAAGCAGCTGCAACAAGCGCAAGCTCAATTGGAAGCTTTAGGGCAACAGGAACAGGAAATTAAGCAAATTCTCAATCAATCTGCGGAAGTAGAAGCAGGTTTGGCACAATTACAGCAGGCTCGCATCCATTTGACGCATATGGATAAGTTGCAACTGCAAGTGAGTCCGTTACTGCAACGCCAGCAGCAGTTGCAAAATCAACTGGAACGCGCCCAAGCTAGGTTAAGTGCGCGTTTGGACGAACTGCGGTCTTCTGTTTCGCAACTGCAAGCGCAACACCAACGTCAGCCGCAGTTGCAGCAGGCGGTGATGGATGTTGGCTTTCAAATTGAGAATTTGGAGAAAAAACGAGTTCGTCAGCAGCGTGTGCAAGAAAAAGGGTTAGAACGGCGCAGCTTTGTGGAACGGCTCCAAGAAAATCAGCGGGAATATGAGAAACAGTTGGGAGAATTAACCCAAAAACTCCAGATGCTGCAAACGCCGGATGCGATTTGTCCGTTGTGCGATCGCCCCCTCGACCAACATCACTGGAATCGCGTTGTACAGAAAACCCAAATCGAACAAAAGGATATAGAGCAGCAATTCTGGATAGTGCGAGAGCAATTGGCTGCGTGCGAGTCGGAATTACAGGTTTTGCGGGCGGAATATAAGAAATTATCTCAGGAATTGGCTCCTTACGATTCTTTGCGGGAGCAGAGGGGACAGTTGCAGGCGCAATTGGCTGCTACCGATGATGCCCAAAATCGGTTGCAACAGTTGAAGGTGGAGGCGGTACAGATTGAGCGATCGATCCAAACTGGAGACTACGCCGGAGATGTGCAGCAGGAACTTTGGCAGCTGGAACAAAATCTGCAACAACTTAATTACGATGAGAAAAACCACGCTTTAGCCAGGAATGAGGTGGAACGCTGGCGTTGGGCGGAAATTCGGCAGGCACAAATTAAGGATGCAGTACGGCGACAAGCTCAGATAGCGGCGCGACAGCCGGAGCTTTTGGTGCAAATTATGGGAATTCAGCGCCAAATCGAGCAATCACAAACTGATTCGGAATTTTCTAGACGGATTGCGGCGTTAGATCTGCAAATTCAGGAAATTGACTACAACTTAGATCGGCACAATACGATCCGCAAGTCGCTGCGCCAAGCGCAATCTTGGCAACTGCGATATCAGGAATTGTGTCAGGCTCAGCAGCAATATCCTCAACTTTGTCAGCGTTTTCAGGAGTTGGTGCAAGTGTTGGAGGTGCGGGAAGGCGATCGCGAAGATCAATATGCACAAATAGAGTCTGTTGTCAAGCAAATCCAAACGATTCCCGATGCTACTGAGGAAATTCAAACTCTGGAGAGGCAGATATTCGATCGACGCACCCAGTTAGATGAATACCTGGCTAGACTGGGAGGGCTGCAACAGCGATCGATTCAGTTGGAAGCGCTTCAGGCTCAGTATGACAAACAGCAGCAAAAACTCGCGGAAACTCGCAAAAAATATCGCGTTTACGAGGAATTGAGTAAAGCTTTCGGCAAACACGGCATCCAAACTTATATGATTGAGAATATCTTGCCTCAGTTGGAAGCCGAAACGAATTCCATCTTGGCGCGGCTAAGCGGTAATCAGTTGCACGTTCAGTTTGTCACCCAAAAAGCTGGGCGCAGCGGTCGGTCTTCCGCTAAAAAAACGGCTAAAATTATTGACACCCTGGACATTTTGATCGCTGATGCTCGCGGGACTCGTCCTTACGAAACTTATTCGGGTGGAGAAGCTTTTCGGATTAATTTTGCGATTCGGCTAGCTTTGGCGAGATTGCTGGCGCAAAGAGCGGGTACGGCGCTGCAAATGCTGATTGTCGATGAGGGATTTGGAACGCAGGATCGGGAAGGATGCGATCGCCTGATTGCAGCGATAAATGCGATCGCGTCTGATTTCGCCTGCATCCTCACCGTCACCCATATGCCATCCTTCAAGGAAGCCTTCCAAGCGCGGATCGAAGTTGCCAAAACTCAAGATGGATCGCAATTGAGTTTATCGATCTAATTTCTGGGAACTGTGCTACAATATCTAATTGTGCCGATATAGCTCAGTGGTAGAGCACTCGATTCGTAATCGAGCGGTCGTGGGTTCAAATCCCACTATCGGCTTTTGAAGATTCCCAGATAAGGTATAAATTGACATCTGGTTAACGCAGATGCGATCGATATTTACCCATCATTTTGGAATAGAGGTGTAATTGCAAGCGATCGATTATGCAGTGTTTTCGTCCCTACTGCTACTACCACCCGCAACTACACCCAGTTTAGGTGAAGGAAGGATATTTAGTCACTTTACCAATGCTGAGGGAGTGACAGGGATTACAGGAATTGTTGGTGATAATCTAGAGGTAGGCCAGCAAGTTATTGTCAGTGAATTGCGGTTTGGACAAGGCTCAAACCCATTTTTGGCAAACGAAACCGGTGATATATTCCTGACAGATTTGGGTTTTGAGGCTACGGAGGGGAAACTGGAACTAATCGGTGTTTTTGGTGATAAGCAAAAATTCGCGCTCCAGTTTTCCGAAGAAACAGCGTTATTATTAAATAATATCAGAGTCAGGCCAGTAAGAATAGCAAAGAATTTATTGAACCTTGGCGGAAGTATATACAGTATTCCTGGCAGCAGTACAATTAAAGGCCAATGTGTAGTAATGAGGATTAGATTATGAGCAAAATCGATCTAAATTTATTAATGAACAATTTAGAATCATCGCAAGTAGAAAAGCAGGTGCTTGCTGTAGAAAAAGCTGGAGAAATAGTTAATTATATAGCCGTTCAAACGATCGAAGCATTTAGGAAAAGCCAACACCGTTTTTTGATGGCAGAACGACTATATCATTTAGGTTCAGTAGTTGTTCCACCCCTGGAAAAACTTCTGAAAGAATCGGATAATTCAGAAACGAGTATTTTGGCAGCGGTTATACTTCTAAGATTCGGCTCTAAAGTAGGAGTTTCTTGCTTGTTAGAGGCTGTTGCTAAAGATGAAGAATACCCTTGCTTGGCTGCAACTTCTCTAGCAGCAGCAGGTATTAAGGAAGCGATCGAGCCAATGATTAATCGCCTAAAAAGTTGCGATCTGAAAAATGTTGATTTAGCGATCGGTATTCTCAGTGCATTAGAAGATTTGGGAAGTGAGATTCCTTCAGATTTGCGCGATCGCCTAACTGCTGAAGATGCTCATTGGCAAATTCGTACATATGCCAAAAGATTTGTTGTCTATCAAGAAAATAGAGTAGAAAACGGTCAGATTAAAAAAGCGATCGCATCACTATAATTAACTTAAAAAGGGGGTAAATATAATGGAGCATAAAATTTTAATTCATACCCATGTTGGCTCAGATGGCATATTGCAATTAGCAGTACCAACAGAATTTAAAGATGCCGATTTAGAAGTGACAGTAACTATTAAACCTGTCACCCTAGCACCAAAGAAAACACCAGAAGAATTAGGTTGGACTCCCGGTTTCTTTGAGAGGACAGCAGGCGCTTGGGTAGGAGAACCTTTAGTAAGAGAGGAACAAGGGGAGTATGAAACGCGGGAGGAATTAGCTTGACAGCGGATAGAAGATTGGGGGTAAACGGGTGAAAGATCGATCGCACTTTTTCTTGTTTCCTGGGGAAGAGTCCGATCGCATTTCCATCTTCATTTCAATTTATTAAAAAGTTTTAATTTATATCATGTCCCCTAGCATCGGTTGTGTATATTTGTAGGGGCGAAGCATTCGGGCGACAATCGATCGCAATTACGAACAATCTTTCTGCCCGAATGCTTCGCCCACCCCTTACGCAACCATAGCCATTTCTAAATTTCGCTACAATTGCCAATAAAGTGCGGTGCAAGGATACCAGCAATGCTGCGGCGGTTTTGGCGGTCGATACAACGGTTTTTTCGGCGATTGTTGGGGATTTCGAGAAGAACTCCTCCCCAAACCTCTCCGCCAACGGGGACTCAGCAAAATTCTTTCTCCCCCGTAGAAGCGAAGGGAGGTAAACTCCAACGGACGGATATTGAGTATGAAGTAATATTTAACGAACTGCTGGGGCGGTTACTGGCGCAACTACCTCAATTAGATGATGTTGCTTTGGGTGAGGAGATAGAGGCAGATGTTAAAACAGATGATGCAGAGGCATGGTTTGAACAAAGTAATCAGCAATACAAGAGAGGGGATTTTTGGGATGCTGTCGCATCTTGTGACAAAGCTTTGGCGATTCAACCTGACTTTCACCTTGCCTGGTATAACCGGGGAAATTCGCTATATAACTTAGGACGATTAGAAGAAGCGATCGCATCTTATGACAAAGCTTTGGCGATTCAACCTGACAAACACGAAGCCTGGAATAACCGGGGAATTGCACTAGGTAATTTAGGACGATTAGAAGAAGAGATCGCATCTCTTGACAAAGCTTTGGCGATTCAACCTGACGATCACAAAGCCTGGTATAATCGGGGATTTGCGCTGGATGACTTAGGACGATTAGAAGAAGCGATCGCATCTTATGACAAAGCTTTGGCGATTCAACCTGACAAACACGAAGCCTGGAATAACCGGGGAATTGCGCTAGATGACTTAGGACGATTAGAAGAAGCGATCGCATCTTATGACAAAGCTTTGGCGATTCAACCTGACCATCATAAAGCCTGGATTGGTCGAGGTATTGCAGTGGGAAAATCACCTCACTATAATCCCCAAGCTGCCATCATTATACAGATGCAATTTCCCAAATCTTCTGCCGTGATACCCAATCCCACCTTAAATCAGCGTGGCTATCAAGGAGCGTTGTTATGTTATCAAGAAGGATTGAAACATTGCCCCCAAGAAACGCACCCTGAAGGTTGGGGAGAATTGCATCACGCCATTGGCTATGCTCATTATATCCAAGGAAAAATTTCTGCCTCTCAATCCTATTGGAAAAAAGCCGTCACCAGTTATCATCAAGCACTCAAAACTCTAACTCCAGATACCTTTCCCGAACTGCATTTACAGGTTTTGCAAGATTTAATCAAAGCATTGTTAGGATTAAGGCGAACCCCCGAAGCAGAACAATTAAAACGAGATGGCACAGATTTATTGCGGCGTTTACTAGCTGAATCGAAAAGCCCTGGTAAGAAAGAACAACTCGCCTTCAAATTTGTCAGCTTCCAACAAATAACCGTTGATATCGCCATCCAACGTGGGCAAATCATCGAAGCATTAGAAACCGCAGAAGCCGGAAAAAATGCCTGCCTCTCTTGGCTACTCTATGCCTATAGCGATGAAATTGCATCTCCCAACTATGCCGAAATTCAACAACTTTTACAGCCCACAACTGCGATAGTTTACTGGCATCTCAGCCCCGCCGCCTTAACTACTTTTATTATTAAACATGGAGAAACCCCACAGACCCTAGAAACCCGGTTTCTTGGAGAAACCGGGTTTCTGGAACAACGCCTAGATAAATTTGAAAAATGGGTGAAAGATTGGAATCAACAATACGCCGACTATGGCAAAGGTAAGGAATCCGAAACAGAAACAACATCCGACTGGCGCGATAACTTACCCGAAAAGTTACGGCAACTAAAAGAAATTCTCGACATCCCAAAAATTGAATCCACCCTTACCGGAATCACCCATTTAATCTTAATTCCCCACCGCGACTTACACCGCTTTCCCCTTCATTCCCTGTTTGCCGATAAATTCACCATTACCTATTTACCCAGTGCCAAAATTGGGTTAATCGCACAGGGAAAAAACACGCAAAATCAAGGCAAACTTTTAAGCGTAGAACATCCCAACAGCGAAGGTTTTGAAGACTTAGCCTACGCGGAAATTCAATCAACCGCCATATCCCAACTCTTTGAAAATCCCCAACGCCTCAGTGACAACGCCGCCACCGTCCAAGCCATCAAAACCGCCCTTGCCTCACCTTACTCAATCTTTCACTTCACCGGACATGGAACCTACAACTTTTTCAATCCCAAAAAATCCTATTTAGCCCTCAGCGGCAACGATAAACTTACCATAGAAGAAATTGTCCAAATCCCCCTTCATCCCTGCCAACTCATCTGCCTTGTTGCTTGCGAAACCGCCATCACAGGCAACCAAAGCATCACCACCGAATATGTCGGACTCGTCAGCGCATTTCTCAGTCGCGGTGTAACCTACGTCGTCAGTACCCTGTGGACGGTGGAATCAGAAGCCAGTGCCTTAATAATGATGAAATTTTACCACCTTTTGCGGCAAGGAGAAGCGGAACCCGTCGCCCTGAAAAATGCCCAAAAATGGTTGCGAGAGGCAACTTGGGGTGATATCCAAAGCTTTTATGCCCAAACCTTAGCATCCCTCCCTGCCGATGCAGATAATAACCTGGGTTTACTCTTAGAAGACGCCCTCAACCGAGCGAATACAATGGAAACAGACCACCAACCATTTACCCATCCTTACCATTGGGCCGCTTTTACCATTACGGGTCACGCCTAAATTCTATGAAACCTGCTGCTAAAAATACCCTCAAAGCATTCCTGGTTGCTTTATATCAACAAAACTCACCTTTATCAGAGTCACAAACCACAAAATTGCACCAAATAGCCGCAGCAATTTCCGATAATATTGCTCAACTCGATACCATAGCCAAAAGCGATTCTACCTTCAATCAATATTACCAAAAAAACCGCCAAGCCTTGCTCAACCCGGCGGCAGTCCAAAAACAAGGTCTAAAACCAAAAGTAAACGAAGCAGCAGAAAATCGCGCTAAGGAAATCGAAAATATTTCAGTTGATTTAAACGACAATGAACTATTAGAAACTGCCCAGAAAGTTTTAACCGCCCCCGACCCGGTAAAAGCAGCACGAGAAATCCAAACTATTCCCTATTTGCTGCCAGAAATCCCCATCCTTTAACCCATGAATCAACCGATTAAATTAATTTATCCCACGCTTGACCTTTTTCTCTACGACCTGCGAGAAGGTTTAGGTCAATCTGAGGAAAACATCCACCAAAATCGCTGGGATTTTTGGCAAAAAGTCTATAACGATTCTAAACTGAATAGTTCGGGAAAATACCTAGATGAAGCATTTTTCCGACAACTCGCCAAGAGGGAAAAAGCCGAAGCCAGTTTCGTCCAACTGCTAGAAAATCAGCAAGTAGAAAGTTTTGAACTTCCCCTTGATGGTTATTACTATCCCCTCCAGTTAGGCGACACTTACGCCCTGCAAGTTGATTGTTCTGGTAACTACGCCGACGGCAAACAAACCCTCAACGATACGCCCCAAGAAATCGGCATTTTAACCCAACGAAAACAAACAATTTTGCAACATATCGGCGGCGAAAACGTGAGGGGAAAAATCGGTCAAACCTGGCTGATGTGGGGACAAATTGACCAGGATATTCAAGATGAAACAAAGCTTGAAAATATCGCCAAAGAATGTTATAATCAGCTTTCTAACAACCCGGATTGGCATCGCGATTTCTGGGGCAAAGGCAATTATTTAGGCGCAACCGTTTTTGACCTGTGGCAGTTTCCTTCTAATTGGGAAAAGCTGAAAGAAGAAAGCGAACATTTGCAAATCTGGCTATTTCCCCATCACCTTTCAATCGATACGATCCGCCAAACAATGGCAGAGATTTATGTAGATTTAATCCGCCTATTCAGCTATCGCCATAAAATAATTTGGTCTTACGCCCAAAGCCACAAACCCAAAAATGCCCTGAAAAACGATTATCTCTTAGTTAAAAATTCTGTCAGCGCGATCGTTCCCTCCGATCGCCAAATTCAGCCTGCCCAATCCGATTTAAAGCAATTAGAAACAACCCTAAATAATACTTTCAATACACTCGCTCAATATGCGATAGATTTAGATAAATTAAATGCCCAAAGCCGCACCCTAGATATTAACATCGAAAATTATCAACAACGCCTAAAACGATTGGCAGAAAAAGATAAAAATCCCCAAAAAGATTTAAGCTTTTTAATCGAATTTGGTGATTTTGCCAAAGAACGCTATTTGCGACAAGTAGAAGCCGATTATACCAGCCTCAGCACCGGATTAACCTTACTAGAAAACCTAATTCGTACCCTAGAAGGCACCAGCAACATCCGCCAAACTGCAAGCGATCGCACCCTCAACAAAACCGTCGCTATTGCAGGTATCGGACTCGCCGCCAGCCAAGCTGCCTCAGCCATAATCCTCGCCCAACCTCCTAGCGGGAAAAATGCCCTGGCATTCCAAACACAAGTCTTCACTATCAGTTTAGGCATAGGTGCGATCGCCAGTCTGATAACCTTCCTCATCCTGCGCCGCTTCCACCGTTAAAATGTTTTAAATAGAAGCGGTAGGGAGACTCAAATGACCCCAGCAGCGATCGCAACACCCACCAAAGAATCACCCCTTTTATTTGAGGGACTGACCTAGAGAATGAAATTTACTATGAAAAGATGAGCAGTAGTGAAGAAGTCAAAGGAATCGATCTCGATTTGTTGTTGCGTTGTATCAATATGGTAAATCATGTTGATGCAATTAAGACTTTTCAACAAGCACTCCAGAAATAGCCTGAAGTTTCCCCACTAGCGAGAGAAATTCACACAGAAACCTTTTTCTTCAAATTCTCATCTGGTGGCCCCAATTTTGTCACATCGTAATCATTAGCAGGATAAGAACGGGAAGGACGATCGACAAATAAACCAGATCTAGTACGTGCTGGTAAATAACTCAGCACCCAAGCGCGTGCGTGCAAACAAAATTCTACAAAGCTTTTGACCGCAGGATGAGGCGCTTTTTTTTCAAAAGCTTTTAGCGATCGCTCATCTATAATACAACGAAATACCAACTCAACCAGTCTTTTAGGAACGAGGGGAAACCAATTAGAAATTAAGTTAACAAACAATTCATACAATTCTTTAGTAGCAGGAGACTTATAAATATACTTATCCTCATATTCCTGCTTAAAATGTTCCATTTCTTCTAGAGAATCAGGCAAATTTTCGATCTTCATTCGTTTACCAATCTCTAAGCAGAAATTTAGCCATGCCAGCCGTTCTTTTTCTGACATTCGTCGCCAGCCAAAGCGATCGTTCCAGTAGATAGGTTCTAAAATGAAAGTAGCGATGCCGTAAATAAAGTCTTGATTATTTATTGGAAAATGGCCGTGAATATAGTTCATCCGTTCAATGCAGGCACGACCTTTTTCGCTATCATAGCCATACTTGATAATTTCAAACATCAAAATTGAGCTATCATCATAGCGCTTCTGAGTGTGTGCCTTTGTGTAACCGCGTTTTGCTACTAAACCAGCTATCCTGGGACTTGCAAAAGCCCTAACAAACGCCAGTTCGATGTAACTTCGCTGAAAGTCCCAAGGGAACTCATAACTAACCATAATTTTGACAATTTCTGAACGATCCTTAACTGGATCTAATTGCTCTATTTTCCTGAGATTATCGTAACGCCCCATTTTCTGTTCCTTTGGCTATAAAATTGATGGGGATTTCCTTTTTAGTAGTTTTATCTTCTACGATGTACTTGCAAATCAATTTACCTGTGCGGAAATCCACGCCAAGTAAGGTGCAGATCCAGCCACTAAGGGCAAAGCAATAATTTCCGGAACTTCGTAAGAAATCAGTTCTCGAATCTTCGCTTCCAGAGTTTCAAATTTAGCCAAATCTGTCTTAATCAGCAGTTGCCATTCTTCTTCTTTGTGCAACTGCCCTGACCAAATTAAAATCGATTTTATGGGAAATAAGCTGACACAAGCGGCCAGTTTTGATTCTACTAAATTTTGTGCGATCGCTTCAGCTTCTTCTCGCGTGCCAGCCGTTACCAGAACCACTCCATAGCGCACTTTTGCAGATTCTTTATCCATCATCTCCAATTGCGTTAGCCAACATCAATTATAGAATAAGCTTTCACCTTTTGCTTAAAATTATACAGCTGTATCTCTTCTAGCTAAATACATATGCTCTATATTTCCTCCTGGTAAAATCGTGCCTGTCAATTTAGCGCCATCAAAGTTTGCTCCTGTCAGTATCGCATCTTTGAGATCGGCATCGGTTAAATTTGCCTGAGTTAACCTTGTCCATTTTAAATTTGCCTTTTCCAAATAAGCTCTTGTTAGGTTGGCTCCCGTCAAATCTGCGCCTATCAAGTTTATCCCCCGGAGCAAGGCTTCACTTAAATCTGCCGCCATTAGATTAGCTCCTTCTAGGTTAGCGCCGCTGAGTTTAGCTTCGCTAAGATTAATTCCATCCAGCTCAACGCCACTCAAATCTACTCCATTTAAGAATGCACTGTTGAGGTTGACACCGTTTAACAAAGCTCCATACAGCATAGCACCGCTCAATCTCGCACCCTGTAGATTAGCCCAGTTAAGATTCGCACCGCTGAGGTTTGCTCCTCGCAAATTGATATCTTGCAAATTAGCTCCGCAGAGATTAGCACCCCAGAGATTAGCGCCTCGAAAGTTGGCTCCTTTGAGATTAGCACCGCTCAATCTTGCCCCTGGTAGTTTTGATTTGACAAAGACAGCACCGTTGACTTGTGCTTTCATTAAATCTGCTTCGACTAATTTGGCTTCTCCCAGTTTGGTAAATGTTAAATTAGCCCAGTTTAATAAAGCTCCACTCAAGTCTGATTTATTGAGAGAAGCCCTGGTCAGATTAGCGCCTCTCAGATTAGCACCTGTAAGGTTTACGCCGACTAAAGTCACTTCTGCTAAGTCTGCTCCGCTGAGATCGATCCCAGCAAAGTTTCTGTTTCCATCTTGGTAAAGTTCTACTATTTCTGTAACTTTCATATTTCCTCTGCCTCTATCTGTTATTTGTATGGAAGGTATGTCGAATCAAGTTTGACTAATCCGATATACACAGCGCTTTTTAAAACGACACAATAGCGATACCAATAAATTAACAAAATTTATTCCGGTAGATTAAAATAAGGGTCTACTGGAAATAAATAGCGATCCCTTAAGGAAAATTTTACTATTTAAACGCAGGTCATTTTATCAAATAAGTAGTATATGTTACAAATATTTTCAAAAAGTTGAAAAACGGAACAATAGCCCTGTGAGGTACAGCGCTAGTCCAGTAAAAGTATTTGACAAAATCAACTAAATGTGCATTCTTGTACAGACCCTGGCAGGGTGAAGCATGGCGATCGCCTGCGGAGGGAAAATTTGTTGGCGTCGATCGATTATCGCCCAAATCCTCATGCCTCCGGCAGACAGTGCGATCGCCACGACGCAATACATATGTTCATTTGTTTGTCAATAGCTTTACTGCGACTGGCGCTCTAGACGACAATGAGTCGCTAGCCGTAAGTTAGCCCTAATTAAATTATCAAAACTTTAAGCACTGGGAAAAACCGCTGCTCCAGCCAATTCCCAGCCTAAAACAGTCTAAGTTGTAGAGAGAGAATAAACTTGACCGTCTATTAGCAACCGCGTAATTCCTTTTGCTTTCAAATAGGGAGAAGCCTTCTGAAGCATTTTGCCATCAGGAACTTTAATCACCCGCTGGGCGCGATTGGAAAAACGTCTAGCGACCCGGTGATTGTCAAAAACAGGTAAAGTTCGCTGTTGCACTTCTTCCTTGGGAATCTGACCCAAGTCGCCAAAATCCTTGAGCGGTCGGGTAATCAATTCCGCCGCACGGTCTACTACCAAGTAACAAGGTTTGGGAAAAGACGCTTCCGATAGAGGCAAAACCTGTACTAAGGCATTGCTTGGTACTCGTCTTTTTGGGAGTAGAATTTCCTCATCCAGGTCATCTTCATCAGAGTCTTCTAGATCTTCTAGATCTTCTAGGTCATCTTCATCTTCATCCAAATCAGCCAAATCTTCTTCATTATCCAGGAGATCTTCTCCTAGCATTTCTTTGATAGTGCTGGCTTCTGTACTATAAGCTTCATCCAAGAGATCGTCTTCAGCACTAGAGGCCCTTGCCGCAGGCACATTTAGAAGTGGAAGTATCTCTTCTGCTTCTTCTGCTTCTTCTGCTTCAGTTAGAGAAGAAAATCCTGCTGAAGAGCGCTTACGCAGTCTTCTGGCGGTAGATAGGGATAGTTCTGCTTGGGACTGTTCGCTAAGATCGGTGTCGATCGACTCTTCTGCTTCAGCAATACTTGTGTGCGGACGCATCGATCGTTTTTGCTGGATTAACGTCTCGTAGTCATCCGGTGACAAAGTACTTTTGAGTAAGCGACTGATGGTAGAGTGACTGACATCATAGCGGCGAGCCAGTGTTGAGGTTGTTTCTTCTGGATTTCGGTATAGCTTAAGTATTTCAGCTTTGTCTGCTTGTGTTAATTTTTTGGCGGTCATAACGCTTGACTTCCCCTAAGTACGCCTACGCCCACCACCCCGGCGGGAACGACTTGATGTATCGTATTCCAGGGCAGCTCCAATAGCAAACAGCACGCCGCTGAACACCCAGAAAACTTCTGGCAGAGAACCGCTTTCGTAATTTGGTTGTTTCTCAGCCCACTTAAACCACATATCGGCTATGTACAGAGACAAGGCTGCTGCTGCAATCATCCGCCAAGACTGGGAAAAACGACCCCCCCAAAAGGCTAGTAATAACATTGTGGCAAGAATTAAAAGGGCAACATCACAAACCACATAAAACAAACTCACCCAAGGAACAAGAGGCTGTAATTGTTTGTCCATCTGCTCGATCCAAGAAGGTGAAGATTGTGATGTCGATGCAGCTGGTTTGGAATTGGGGGCAGGATTTGCTGCTGATGTCGGTTTTGGTTTCTGCTGTGCCGCAGGTGGTTTTGAGACCGGTTTGGCAGTGGGTGATGCAGTTGTTGTGCCTTGTGCAACTATTGATGGTGGAGGTGCTGCCTGGGCTGCGGAAATGCCGGGGGCAGATATCCAGTAAGCTAGGGCAATGCCTATGGCTGCGATCGCAGCGACGATTCCCCACTGCCACTTTTCCAAATTCAGTCGCCTAGAGGTGACTGCCAGTATCATTCCCCAACCAAGAGAAATATAAGTGGCAATAAAGAAAAGATCTCCTAGAGATATATCGGGTTCTAGACCCAAAGCCAGCTCCCAATAGCCAAATAGTAAGTTTCCCAGGAAATAGAACAGCATCCCCAGACCAAATCCCAGCCATACCTGACGTCCGCTGACAATCTGAGGACTGCGCCAATTTCTAAAACATAATATGGCTGCTGACAGATATGCGACTTCTTCAAAAACGTATGTACCGATTAAATACCAAAACGGACGCTCCTCTCCTGATGGTGTAATGCTAAATAGCAAGAAAAACAAAAGTGCTAGAACTGCCCAAGCAATTCCGGCTAGGACGATCGTCCGTACTGGCAAAAGGGATTTAGGACTGGATGATTTATCCGAAGGGTTGCTCATAGGGATTCATAGAGGAAATAGCTGGCAATGGAAAGCACAGACGTCAATCAGTTTTTGACCGCTGTTGAGATCGGATATTTTACCCCAGGTGTGCTCTTCTCAGTCGCTCTACTACAAGTCATTGCATTTTTTTGGCACCTTTTCAAGGCTACTGCCAAAGCTTACCGAGGGGAGATTGATTCAACCATTCGATAAACTGGGTCTGTTCAGATCCTGGCAGGTCTTGTAGGGTGTCCATAGCTCGACTGACGAAGCTGGCGTTTCCGAAATATTGTTTACCAAGACGATAAAGTTCTTGCAACAGGGTAATTAGATGATGTTCTTCCCAAGGGGGAAGCTGGTTGGTACTCAGCGGGTCCATTGTGAGCAGGTTATTGATAGCTTGGGGAGAGTCTGCCTGTGGAAAGCGCCACTGTTGAAGTATTTCCGTCAGATTTTTTTGAAACAATCCCGCCTGTCTGGCTCCTAAGAGATCTTCTATGTCTATATAAACCCCTTGGAGCAGCAACAGACAGGCTTGAGTGAGAGCAGTCGTTTTTGCATCGCCAGCGACATCGCCAGCGAGCTGATCTAAACGGATCTTGCCCCAGACACTATATCGTTCCGGTTCCTCCAATAGGACACAGGCTTTCCCTCGGTTATCCGTCAGATCCCGCCAGAAGGCTTTAGCTTCTTCCTCTTGGTTCGCTCTGAACACACTGATTAAGCGAAACGTTTGCCCCTGATAATTGAGAATCGGAATCTGCTGGTCCCGCTTTGGGTGCTGAACGCTTGTTATTTCAACATCCTGCCGTTTCAGAATAAACATGACACTGGCAATTGACTCCTGGTGAGAACCTCCGGTGCAGCTCTTGGCGTTGAGTGTAATTACGCCTGCGACACTCTTGATATGCAGAATGCTGGTTTACCAGGTGCGGCTGAACTGCGATCGCAAATTAATATCACACTATCTTATCCAAGGCTCATTCTCTTGGTTTTTAGTGTACAACTATCGGATGGCTGTTCTACGCTCAGTTGTGGCAAAAGTTCGATCTGCTGACTTTTCCGATCCGATCGCACCACAAATCTTATCAATTTTGATAATATAGGCACACAGACAATTGGGTGCGTAACTCAGGTGGATAGAGTAGCAGCCTTCTAAGCTGCGAGTCGCAGGTTCGAGTCCTGCCGCACCCGTTTTACCGAGCGAAAAATACAGTCTCTCCAATAACCCACCTTTGTGTAAGCCATAGGAGTGACTTCATAACCATCTTTGTATTATGAAAATAAGCAACTTCCATTTGCCTAAGCGAAATTAAGATCGCCTTACAAACTAGGATGGTTATATTATGTAAATCCCAAACCAATCAGCAAATTTGTATACTTTCTTGATATGTTTTTAAGCCCGTGACGAGGATTGAACTCGTGACCTCACCCTTACCAAGGGTGTGCTCTACCACTGAGCTACACGGGCAATACTGCATTCAAATCTCAAAAATAAAATGGCAATATATAATATTTGTCGCCATTTACTTTTTATTTGGTTTGTGTTATTTGGTTCGTGGTGGGCCGGGCTGGATTTGAACCAGCGTAGGCATAGCCAGCGGATTTACAGTCCGCCCCCATTAACCACTCGGGCACCGACCCTTATTACCCACGATTATTTATAGTAGCACAACCATCTGGGAATGCAAGGTCTTTTTTGAAAATTTTTACTGAGGTATCTGAGGAAGGTGTCTTGCAGGGTGTTTATCCACCGCCAGCACGAGCGCGATCGCGCTGCACAGGGGAGTTTTTAACGGAATTAGACCGCGCCGGGAAATCGCTCTCATCATAAATTTCCCCTACCAGCTCTTCCAAAATATCTTCCAGAGTAATCAATCCCACAGTTCCACCGTACTCATCTACCACAATGGCCATATGCAGGCGCATCTGAAGCATCTCTTTAAGCAGATTGGGAACTCGCTTTGTTTCGGGGACGTATAGGGGCGAGTCCATTGCGGCGGTAACGGGGGATAGGCTGCGACCTTCTTTTTGGCTAAGATTTAAGTGCTGAAGCGCTCGCTTCAGATGAATAATTCCGACAATCTCATCCTTCGATTCCTCTTGCACGGGGATGCGAGAATATCCTGTTTCCAAACACAAATTGACCAAATCCTCAAGAGTCGCTACATGGGAAATTGTCCGCATCTCAATTCGAGGTTTGACGAGATGGCGAGCGCTGAGGCTATCCAGCATCAAAGCTTTGTTGAGCAACTGGCGTTTATCCAAGTCCAAGTGGCCTTTACCACCCAAAACCTCGATCATCAACTGGAGGTCTCTTAAAGATTCTCCCTGCTGAACAGTTGGGCCTTCAAACAAACGAATTACGCTCTGAGCAATGTTTTCAAAGACATAAATTATCGGTGATAGACCGATCGACAGCCAGTAAACCGGGCGAACTGCTAGCCTGAAAAAAGGCATGACATGGGTAATGGCCAAAGATTTAGGCGTAACTTCACCAAAAATCAGCACCAGAAATGTGACAACGGCAGTAGCAACACCCAATCCCGCATTGCCCAACCACAAGACAAATAGGTTACTGGTGAGTATGGCAGAAAAGTTATTCACCAGGTTGTTACCCACCAAAAGGGTCGTAATAAACCGGGCGCGTTTCTCCAATACCAGGGTAAAAATCCGCTTCGGATCGCCGTGTTCTTTAATTAGAGCCCTGAGTTTAAAGTTATCGAGTCCTGTAATCGCCGTTTCGGAACCTGAGAAGAATGCCGAAAGCAAAAGCATTAATGCCAATACTGCAATGTCGAGCCAAATATTTCCCAACAGAGGGCCAGTTGCAGAGGTAGCCAGAATGTAAGTTTGAACGGGTAAAGAAATCACAAGATGTTTTAAAAGGCAAAAAGCCTTTCCCAGACCGAAACCTGAGAAAGAAAGGAAAAGACAAAAGGAAAATATTTCTCAATCGCCTTTTTCCTTTTACTTTTTACTTTAAAGCAGCTCTCCCGTTTCTTGCAGTAAATGCAGACGTCGGTAAATACCTTCTTGGCGTAAAAGTTCTGCGTGGTTACCAACTTCGACTATCTGTCCTCGATCCAAAACGACGATTTTGTCTGCTTCGCGAACAGTGCTGAGTCGGTGAGCGATGACGATCGCAGTACGAGTACCCAAAATACTACGCATTGCCAGCTGAATCGATCGCTCTGATTCGTAGTCTAAGCTAGATGTCGCTTCATCGAAAATCAGAATGTCCGGATCGACTAAAAGCGCCCTAGCAATTCCGAGTCGCTGTCGCTGTCCGCCAGATAAGCGCACTCCCCGCTCTCCGACGAGCGTATGGTAACCTTGGGGCATTTGCTGGATAACTTCATCTAGTCTGGCAATGCGACAAGCTGCTTGCACTTGCTCCAAAGAGGCATTGAGATTACCATATCTGAGGTTATCCAGTAAGGTGCCGTTGAAGATATCCACTTCTTGATGTACGATCGCCAATCTGTGCCGATATGCTGTAACATCCAAGCTGCGAATGTCTTCCCCATCAATGAGAATTCGCCCTCGATTCGCTTCAAAATAGCGAAACAGCAGTTTCACTAAGGTTGATTTACCCGATCCCGATCGCCCAACTAAGGCTACAGTTTGACAAGGTTCTATGAGTAGATTGATATCTTGTAAAACTTGACGGCTGGGATCGTACCCAAAGCTTACCTGGCAAAATTCCACTTTGCCTGTAAACTTATAAGGTGTTGTGCTGGTTGACAGGATTTGCGATTGCAAAACTCCCTTTGAGTCTGCGCCAGACGGCTGCTGCATAAATTCGTGAAACCGTAACATAGACGCATAGCGACGGGCAAAAACCTCCGCCAGGTTACTGATAGGTTCCAACTCGGCGTAAGCCATACTGGAAACAGTTAAAGTCGTGACAAAATGTCCTAATGAAATTTTCCCTCCAACCGTAGCGGCAAGAGTCAAACCCAGTACTGTGAAAACGCAGAACTGAATCACAGTCCTTTGCCAAGTGTTTAGCTTGACGTAACCTTTGTGAACGCGGTAGTCAACTACTTTGAATTCGCGTTCCAGACGTTCTCGTTGTCGTTTTAGTTCTTGCTTTTCGGTAGCGAATGCTTTAACTGTTTTGATGTTCGTAATTATTTCGGAGTTTCGGCTTTCTGTATTTTCTGCGTATTTATCCAACCGCTCTTCAATTTTGATAATAGTCTTCAAGTCTTTGATACTGAAGGTGAGGATAAATACAAAAGAAATCAAAAATAAAATAGCTATGCGCCATTCTATCAGCCAGATAATTACAAAAATTCCTAGTACTCTGCCAAGTTTGGGAATTAGTTGCCCTGCTATTTCTGGATAACTCCAGGTGTGGTTGGCAATGCCTCTAGCTACTTTTCCGGCAATGCGTCCGGGATTGTTTTCGTCATAAAATTCCAGGGGTAACGTCAGAACTTTTTCGATCGCTTTACCGGAATAATCGCGTCGAGAACGCAGGGCAATATCCCAATGAAACCAGGAACTTATCCAAGGTTGTATGGGCGCTCTGACAACGGTGACTAAAAAGATGACGCTCAGCAGCACTGCCAAGGATAAAAGCTTGTTGGCAGGCATCCCAGTGAGTGCGGATGCTGCATCGATCGCTTTTTGCAGTAGTGCATCCAGGGGTTGTCCTGACAGGACGTTTAAAATTTGCCCAATGGTATAGGGAACTGCTAGGTCTACGATTTCAAAGAGACTGGCTGCTGCAATACTCAAAAGTGCGATCGCTCGGTAAGGCCGATAATATTTGACAATATCTCGAAATGTTGCCATGCAGTGGGTTTGGAATAACGACCAATCCCAGATCTTGTGGTAATGTTTTGCTGGGGTATTTGTATTATATATGTAGTACAAGATGCCGTGTCTACCAAAAGGTTTATTTAGAGCGCCTTGCAGTTGTATGAAGTAAATTTACTCCCTTCCCGCCGTAAGACGATCGATCGCAAGTTACCTGTTGTTCTTTTCTCCCCCACTCTCCCCAAAGCATACATATTCTTTGAGCGGGAAGGGAGTAAAGTCTGACCTCTGGACGTTGCCCCTGTGACAAGAGAGGATGTATGGTAACGCAGAGCTATTTTTATCCAAATAGAAGTTTATGGCAGACTCCACTCCCAGCGATCGCACTTCAAAGCCCAAAAAACTTGAATCCATAAATCCTGAGTTATACGCACAACTCAAAGCTGAAGCTGCTGCACCCTACCGAGGTTTGCGGAAATTTATCTATGTAGCTTTTGGGGCTTCTGGCTTTATCGGTGCTGTGATTTTCTTAGCTCAATTAGCCGCCGGTCGGGAAGTTGACTCTGCCTTACCTAATTTTGCCCTGCAAGTGGGCGTGGTGGCCTTAATGATTTGGCTATTTCGCTTAGACGGGCGAAAGGCCCGCAAATCGAAGACAAAGAAAAGCTAGTCCGGCTACAGGAGCATCGTAACGTAAAGTACATATAACTTTACTTTACTTAAACTTTTCAGACAATTAGCAAAGAATATAAAGAAAATATTAGGAAATTTATGTTTTCCAAAAACGGATGCGATTATAAAAGTAGTTGAAACGGGGTCAGCCAATATATAGACCCTGAACATAAAACTCTCAAATGACATTCAAATGGGGTCAGCAAACCTAAAGGCCCTAAACATAAAAAAATATTGACAAAATTTTAAAGTCATGTTAAAAGCCAGTCTTCCTAATCAGGAAAACTGGCTTTTAACATTTTGAGCTTGCTTGAAAAAGTCGAAAATTCTTTACGGTAACCGATTCGCCTCTGGCGTACCTCCAATGATGTAAGGGGAAGGAATCGCTTCCGCCCGTCCGGAATTGACGAGAGCTTGGTAAACAAAAGCTGCAACATCTGCACGAGTTGCAACTTGATTGGGATTTAATAAATTCTGTTGAGGATAGTTGACAACTAGCTTCTGTTGGGTTGCTGCTGCGACTGCTGGGCCGGCGTAATTAGGAATTTGGGCAGCATCTTTGAACAGAGAAAGCAAGTTTGTATCTCCTGGAGGCAGTTTTAGACCGCTGGCAAGAGAAACGAGCGCTTGAACTCTGGTAATTTCTTGTTGAGGTCTAAAGACGCGACCTTCATATCCAGACAGAAAACCACCCCGGTAAGCAGCTTGAATAGCTTCAAAGCCCCAAAAATTTCTGGCCACATCAGTAAAGTTCATACTGGGGCGAGTAGGTGCAGGGGAAAAGGCTTTGTTGACAATGACGGCAAACTGGGCACGGTTAACTGCTTCGCGGGGGCGAAAAGTACCATCGGCAAATCCAGCAATGATACCTTTGGCAGCAAGGGCTTCAATATAAGGTTTAGCCCAGTGACCTTCGATATCTGCAAAAGTAGAAGAACCGCCCCCTGCTGGTGGCTTTACTTCAGCGGCAACAAAATCGACGCGACCGGAAATGCGGCTGCGATTAATATTGTTACCGACAGCAACTATAGTGTTGCTGGCGGTGGCGTTGTGGAGGTCGAGTTTACCGTTGTTGCGGATAATATTATTGCCGGGGTTACTTGCAGTTCCCAAATCCGGTTGAGCGTTGATGGTGACAACTACACCATCTCGTGTATTGCTCTGAATCAGATTGTTACGCAGCACCGGGCGGGCTGAATCGTTGATATAAATTCCGTCGGTATTTTGGAGAATGCGATTTTCTGTAACTAAAGGCGATGCTGTACCGCCGATCGCAATCCCAAAGCCGGTACTTACAAATAGATTACCGCGAATTTCACCTGCGGCGGACTTAGCGACAGAGATACCGTTACCGTCGTTGCGAGTAAACAAATTATTTTCAATCTTGGGTGTACCGTTACCGGTGACAAAAACGCCTTCTCTTTTACTATCGCTGAAGGTATTGTTGCCGATCGTGGGATTGGTCGATTCTACCCATACTCCTGTACCGCGTTTATTGGGATTGGTAATCGTCAAACCTCTAATTTGACTATCTGGTTCGGCAATTATGGTAACGTCTTGACGCGAAAATGTCGGGCTGATGTACTGACCACCACCGATAATAACTATGCCCTGACCTTTGTTGGATTCGTCACCGCGTAGAATAACGCCACGTTTGATAGTCAGTGGAAAAACTTCGCCGCTGTCAGCTGTGTAGGAACCAGGTGCTAGCTGAATAGTAGTGCCTGGTTGCGCTTGTTTGAGAGCGAAAGTAATCGTTTTATAAGCGGTTACTTCGGTGTTTCCAGCGCCAGTGCTGTCATTACCCATTTTTGGGTTGACGTAAATAATATTACCAGTAATTGGTGTTTGAGCTATTTGTACAGGTGCTGGTTTTATACTAGCCCAAGCCGATTGAGATATTGGGCTATCATAAGCAGAAAGTAGCAAAGCTGCTAGTCCAAGGGTTAGAGCAGATGGGATGCGTTTGGCTTTATGGACTCGATCGAGATCGGAAGATGATTGTGTATTCATTTCCTGTAGTTTTAGCGATAATACGATGTTCGTTGCCGATCGTTGAAATAGCTGTCAGTTTCAAAGTTGAGCCACATCTGAGGACAAGTTCCTCACTTGCCAAGTTCCGCTTGGAATATGTGTCCAGCTTGCACGGTTAGCGAACAGAAGCTGAAACTTCACTTATCATAAATGGTGCAATTTAGGCAAGTAGCTATAGCTAAAATCGTGCCGTTTTAAGGCGATCGGAAATGAACGCAAAGCACTGCAATCAGGAATATGCGACCGCATTCCCAAAAGTGTGAAGTTAGACTTGCTTGTACGCAAGCCAAACTACCAGATGAGAGTTTGCCGTCCTTAAACCAAACTACAAGATCCAAGGAGCGATCGCGTTGACAAAAATCTTTATATTTGGCAAATATACAATTAAATCGCAGATCCCTCTGCGATCGCTTAAATATATAGATAAATTGCCCACTCGCTTAAGTGAGTGAACTTGCAGAAAACTTACCGATCGGTTAGACAAAAAAGCAACCGAATCAGTACGCTAAAGTTTCAAGAGTTTCGCGCAAATAACGCTGTACTCGATAATCCAGACTGGTATCCTGGTAGCGATCGTCTACTTGCTGGCGTTCCATTTGCCAGCTTTGAAAGCCGGAGCTAGAAGCGATCGCCATTTTGAGATTAGCCCAGATTTGGCTATCTTCGAGAAATTCCCTAGAGGATGAAGCAGGATAAGTGGCCATAGGCACCCCAAGAACATCTAAATTGAGTTTGAGGAATTTGAGGGTTTAGAACCCGCATCTTCTATTATGGGCGCTGAAGCTGAGGACGACTGTTTTTCCTGAACATTAATGAATGGCAAAATTTGATTTACTTGCCAACCAGGAATTGTAAAGTCTTGGCGAATCTTTTCTAAAGGATAGGGTTCTGTAGCCGCAAATGCCGATTCGCTGGTCATAAGGACTGCCAGAACGCTAATGGGTACCTGCAAGAACAAATTGCACAAAAGAAATGCTGCTGCTGCCAGTAACAACCCAGCGAAACGCCATTCTGGCGGAAAAGGCGCAAAGGGGGCTGCAATGGGAGCAGCACGGTAAAGTTGCCATAGAATGGCAACTAAAAGAATCGGTGCTGCTATTGCCAAGACTCGCTGCAAGGGCTTTTTAAACAAACTCAAGATTTTTCGTTGCTCTTGAGTTAGCTTCTCTGGCTTCAGGGCGAGAATTAAAATGCTGAATATATTAAAGTGGCGGAATAACTGCATCCACAAAACAGGAGCAATTCCCACCACTACTATTAATAACAGCTCCAGCCAAACAGGGAGAATTGGATCTCCGACTGCCAATCCCAGCCAGCAAAGCACCAGCAATATGGGAAGAGCCGCCAATCCAGCAAGGTGAATCCACAAAAAAGGTTCTGACCAGAATGAACGCATAGGGATTTGAGATTTGAGATTTTGGATTTTGGATTAAATCCAAAATCCAAAATTGATTAACTAGGAGTGAGAGTACGGCGCTTGGTGACCATCTTGAACGCTTCAATTCGGTCGCCCACAGACCAATCGTTGAACTTATCGATGCCGATACCGCATTCAAAGCCGGCGTTGACTTCTTTGGCATCTTCTTTCATCCGTTTGAGGGAATCGAGAGTACCTTCATAAATCACCTGACCGCCTCGGCGCACGCGCACTTTACAGTTGCGAACCGCCTTGCCGGATATGATGTAACAACCGGCGACAGCCCCTCGACCGACTGGGAAGACAGCACGTACTTCCGCTTCGCCCAAAGCTTCTTCTACCAATTCTGGTTCCAGCAAGCCTTCCATCGCTCCTTGAATGTCTTCCAGGAGTTTGTAGATGATGTTGTATTCGCGCACATCTACACCCGCTTGGTCGGCTGCTTGACGGGCTCCGCTGGCCAAGGTGGTATTGAAACCAACGATGACGGCGTTGCTGGCTGCTGCCAAGTCTACGTCTGTTTGAGTGATTTCGCCAGGGGCAGCTAGCAGGATACGGATTTGCACCTGATTCTGGGGCAGCTGTTGCAGAGAGCCGACAATTGCTTCTGCCGAACCTTGAACATCTGCTTTGAGGATGAGGTTGAGTTCCTTGAGTTCGCCTTCTTGAGCTTTCGCCGAGAGGGTTGTGAGGGTAACTCCGCGCATCAGGCGAGATTGTCGCTGTTGTTCGGCACGTTCTTGAGCAAGCGCACGCGCTTTCTTTTCATCTTGGAACACGTCGAACTCATCGCCTGCGGCGGGAACTTCGCTCAGTCCCAATACTTCCACCGCAAACGATGGACTTGCGGCTTCCACGCGATTGCCTCGATCGTCGATCATCGCCCGCACCTTACCGAAGGCAGAACCGGCTACGAGGATATCACCCACTCGCAGAGTACCGTTTTGCACTAACAAAGTAGCAACCGGGCCTCTTGACTTATCCAAATTGGCTTCAATTACCGTTCCTTTGGCCGAGCGATTCGGGTTGGCCACGAGATGTTCGTCAACTTCTGCTACCAGGAGAATCATTTCCAGGAGGGAATCCAGGTTTTGTTTTTGCATTGCGCTGACGCTAACCATAATCGTCTCGCCGCCCCATTCTTCTGGTACCAAAGCGAATTCCGTCAGTTCTTGCTTGACGCGATCGGGTTGTGCGTCTGGTTTGTCGATTTTGTTAATTGCTACGACAATGGGTACTTCTGCGGCTTTAGCGTGGCTGATCGCTTCGATCGTCTGAGGTTGGACACCATCATCTGCGGCTACTACCAGTACGGCGATATCTGTAACTCTTGCCCCACGCGCTCGCATAGCGGTAAATGCTTCGTGACCGGGCGTATCCAGAAATACTACCTGCTGAGTGTTGCCATCGTGCTGTACGTCTACATGATAAGCACCGATATGCTGGGTAATACCGCCTGCTTCCCCCTGAGCCACCTTGCTTTCGCGGATAGCATCCAACAGAGTAGTTTTACCGTGGTCTACGTGACCCATGATTGTGACGACAGGCGGACGACGCTGAAGATGATCCAGATCTTCCACATCAATCATCTCGCTACCTTTGCTCGCTTCAGCTTCCTTCTGGGCGGTTTCCACGTCCACACCCAGATCGTTGGCCAGCATAGTCACCGTGGGGACATCAAGGCTTTGAGTAATGGTAACGGCCATACCTTTAAAGAACAGCCGCTTGACAATTTCCGTGTCCGGTACTCCCAGAGCTTGCGCGAGCTCTTGCACGGTCATGCTACCGATTAAAACTAGCTTCTGAGGACGATCGACTGCGGACTCTTCTCGACCTCGGTTGCGAGCTGCTTTAGCAGCGTTACCATCGCGGGAAGGAGCTTCCTTTTGACGCTTTGTAGCGGCTTGGGCTGCTGCGGTTGCTGGTGCCGATCGAGGTGCTTTTGGCTTCGGCGGGCGAGCGACTGAAAGACTGACTTGAATTGTGGGAGGCAAAACTTCGAGGTCGCTTTCATCGAAATCAACCTCATCCTCATCAAAAAGTGCCTGCTTGCTGCGTTTCCCAGCTCCTTTAACTTTGGCCGCTTTGCTGGGCAAATCTTCTTCTTCCTCTTCCCAGTTTTTCGCTTTTTTAGGTGGTCTGGGAGGTTGCGGTCGCTTCAGTTCCTGCTCTGACAAAGCTGTCGTTTCTTCTATTTCCTCACCTTCTGCGGCTGTATCTCCTCTGAGATCTGCTTCTTCAGATGCGGCAGGACGGATGGGGCGGCTAGGTGGATTCGGTTTGACCACCGGTTTGGGCCGCTGTAGTTCTGGTAAGGGTGGCGCTGGTGGTGCAGTTGTGCGGTTAGGCTTCGACTCCTGAAGTGATTGCTTTCTCTCTTCTCTTTTCTCTTGTCTTTTATCTTCCCGCTTATCTTCCCTTCCCTCTACCTTTTTCTCGACAGGCTGCTGCCCAGTTGCGGCTGGCTTAGGCTTTTTCTTAACAGGTTGGTCTGTTTGGTTTTGGTTAGCCTGACGGTTGGGTGGCGAGGCGACTGGTCTCGATGGAGGTTCGGTAAGCTTAGGTTGTTCTGGTGCGGGACGAGAAGGGGGAACTTGCTGAACTTGCTGTATTTGCTGAACCTTTAAGGGTGTGCCTTTGTCGTTCGCTACAACTTCCTGATTTTGGCTGGGGCGTACTGGTCGAGTAGGTGCCGACGGCTTCATAGATAAAGACGTTGGCTGACTTACTGGCGGTTGGGGCGGGATAGCAACGGGCGCTCCCAATTGTTTCGGAGGGTTAACAGCAGGACGCTCCTGATGTTGGCGAATTCCCAAAATCTGCTGTTTTTTTGGGGCATTGGGCTTTGGGCCCGATGGCGGTGATTGTGAGTGTGTCTTATTGTGAGATGGAGCCGATTTGCTGGGAGATGTATGCTGGGCTGCATATTTCTCCGCAACTGTGCGAATGCGTTCTGCGGACTCGTCGGTAATAGTGCTGCTGTGACTTTTGACTGGAATCCGCAGCTGATCGCAAATTGCAAGAATATCCTTATTGTCCAAATTAAGTTCCCGTGATAAATCGTAAATTCTGACTTTGCCGTTGTTCATCCACGCTTTCCCCTTGACTCATACCAGCGGTCTCTGATGACCTACTGTTCTAAGATATCTACATCATTGGTATGCTGCCTCCTTTGTGGGAGTTGCAACTGGTTGGAAAGCAATCAAGGAAAACAGATGCAGTTTCGCCGCTTGGCTTTCGCCGAAGAATTTATGAATTGCAACTTTTGATGTGTTGGCGGGAGAACTCATGGGGTAATTGATTCGGTCTGGCCGATATCTACTCCATGAAGCAGATCGTGTGTTACCGGAGCCCGGTACGATCCGCATTGCCAATGTTGTTAGTTGTAATCTGGCACAAATTTTTCAGCAACTGTGGACGGTTTTGTTTGCAAATTTATCCTTGGCTACTTTAACAAGCACCTATTTACTATTTTGGCACTCACCTTGCTGTTCGGCGCTGTTAGGGTTTGCCGTGCCCCGATGGAAGCCAGAGTGGCAGCGAGTGCAATTCTGGCCTGCATCCGGTTCGGAATCCGATGCGATCCGCTCGCGAGGTTTTGAGTTGATTGACGCCTGGTGGTTAGATAAATGTTGCCACAAGGCTTGGTATATTTCTGGGGGCACTGCTGTTTTGAGCGCGTTCCCCAGACGATTTTTTTTCTGAGCTGCTTGCAAGCAACTCTGAGTCGGACAAAGATAGGCCGATCGACCTTCCCCCCGATCTAATTCTACCTGCCTGGATGGATAGACTCTGACAATGCGCCAGAAAGCTTGTTTGGGCGCTACCCGACGACAACTGATACAACGTCGATAATTGGGTTCCACACTCTATCTTCCTCGTCAAAGCATCCAAGAGAGTTTATTCATCTAAGTCAACATCTTCTTCGACTTCATCCAAATTGTATTTTTCGATGGTGTCGTCTTCCTCTCGCTCGCGCTCTAATTCTTCTGCCTGAGCGATAGCTTCTGCTATTTTTCGGTCTTCAGCTGCGGCATCGTACTTCGCTGCGTCTTTGATGTCTATTTTCCATCCGGTGAGGCGGGCGGCCAGACGCACATTTTGCCCTTCTTTGCCGATCGCTAGACTCAGCTGATCTTCAGTGACCAAAACATGAGCTTGACGAGCTTCTGGATTTACCAGTCGCACTTCTTCTACTCTAGCTGGACTGAGGGCATTAGCAATATATGTGGCGGGGTCTGGCGACCATCTGATGACGTCGATTTTTTCTCCCCGCAATTCGTTTACGACTACTTGAATGCGGGAGCCCCGCGCCCCAATACAAGCACCTACGGGATCTACATCTCGCTCTAAAGTATCGACAGCTATTTTAGTACGCGGGCCAAGAGAACGGGAGGGTGGGTTGGCTTCCCGTGCTACTGCAACGATGCGGACTACTTCATCTTCTATTTCTGGGACTTCAGTGCTGAAAAGTTCGACTACCAAACCGGCAGCTGCTCTGGAAACCAGTAGCTGTGGCCCGCGCTGCGGGCCTTCCCGCACTTTTTTAAGATAAACCTTAAAGGTGGCGTTGGCGCGATAGTTGTCGTTAGGTAGCTGTTCTCGCTTGGGCAATTCGGCTTCTACTTCTGGCTGATTAAAGCCACTGCTAACAGCCAGGATCGCTGATTGCCGCTCAAAGCGCAGCACCCGCGCCTGCATAACGTTGCCTTCTAAGTCTTGAAATTCCTCTTGAATCATTTTGCGCTGCTGGTCGCGCAGTTTTTGAGAAAGCACTTGCTTGGTTTGGATTGCCGCCATGCGACCGAACTCGCCTTGATCTGGCGTTACGTCTAAAACTACGGTGTCCCCCAGCTGGGCTTCTTCCACGACTGGCTGAACGTCTGAGAGGGCAATTTCGTGGTCGCTGCTGTTTACTTCTTCCACAATTGTTTTGGTAGCGAGAACCCGAAAGCCTTCCTCTTCGACGTTTAGTTCTACTTCTAAATTCTCGAAGTAGTCTTCGTCAAAATGCTTATTGATATTTTGGGTACGCCGATAACGCTCATAGCCTTTCAATAAAGCTTCTCTGAGGGCTGCTTGAACAGCGTGTCGGGGTAAATTGCGTTCCCGGCTGATGCTGTCGATCAGCTCTTTAAGTCCGGGTAAATTAACCATTGTCATGGGCGAAACCTCCTGTGATGAGAAATTGAAAATTAAAAATTAAAAATCCAAACGGGAATAGTTTTTGGATTTTTAATTTTTAATTTTTTGTTCGTCTAGTTGCACTCGCGAGACCGAGGTACGGGGAATTGCGATCGCTCGACCTTTTTGGTTGAGGTAAACTGCTGTATCGTCCCGCTTAATCAGTTGTCCTCGCCACTCGCTCTTGCCCTCGTAAGGCTCCGATGTGCTGACTAGCACCGTAAATCCCTTAAATGAAACAAACTCTCTATCTGTGGTCAGCTGCCGAGAAATGCCGGGACTGGAAATCTCTAGGATGTAGGCATCGGGAATAATATCTGTGGCATCTAAGGTTGCTTCCAATGCTCGACTCATACGTTCGCAATCATCCAAGCTTGTATCTTGCTGAGGATTGCGAATGTCCACACGCAGAATCGGTGGGTATTGGTTGGTTTGGAATACCGCTCCGACAACCTCTAACCCGATGGCTTCGGCAACGGGTACGGCCAAGTCAATTATTTGCGGTACAAGGGGATGAGTCATAGGATAACTCCAATAAAAAAAGTGGGACAAATACCCACTTCCTCTGAAAGGATATGAACTACTCGGCTCTCACAAGTTAGGTAAAATTCTCTGACCTAACAGGAGCTTCGAGTTTCTGACGCTTGAACGCACTGCACATTTGACACTCCCCGACTTAAAGCTACGGGGATTCTTGGGCTGAATACTGCCTCTACCAAACAAGTTAGCGTTGGACTTACACACTCATGTCTAACCTGAATCTAGTTTTACCTAGTCCACTTAAAGGTTACTCCCCAAGCGTAAATTCGGGTATGCCCTACCCTATGCAAATTTTCTTCTTTGTCTTTAGCTCTTTGTCCTTACCGTGTGGTTCTATTTTTGATTCCAGTCACGGAAAGGCATTTCTAACTTACGGAGTAGGACGTTTAACCTGTTTCCTCCGAAGTGTTAGCGCTCAGCGACCTAAGACTATCTTAATACAAGGCTGTACAAAGCCGTCCTAGAAGGACGGGTTTTTAAACCCAAATTTTCGATAAGCTTAGTTATAGAAGCGGATTCCTTCGCTATATCGCCTTAAGACCAGATAACGTCCAGGTGCGCTGGAGTCCGAGAGCGAGTCGTAGAAGCTTTTGCCTACGTAACGCTCTGAAGTAATAGCAATTACCTATCAGAAAATTGCTCCGCTCGGTCGTGCCTCCAGATAATTTATCTTTTGGTGTACCAGTCTTATTCTACTATAGTGTTGCTGCGCTCGAACTTAATACCAGGAATTTTTAGAACCCTTGAGGTTAACCGCTCTTGTTTGCTTAAGCCTCCTACCAAGCGAGTCGATCGTTGTTCCGATCTTTTTATCTATTATAGCTAAGTGGTATTTTTCCTGCTTTGGTTCGTAAATCTAAATGATTGAAATCCTTGAGAAGTTTCACTTTTTTTACCTTTGTAAGCAGTATAAATTCTGCTTAAGCTTTCTTCATTTGTGCAAATCTCTATCTAAGTAATTTAGACTATATTGAATGTTTTTTGTATGGATAAATTTGTCCGTCTTGCGTTTGAGTCAACTGGCGGATTTTCCTGGTTTCTTCCATAACTTGTTCCACATCCTCTTGAGATAACCGCTCGACATAATTAATTTTGATTTCTTCCAGCATATCTAAGACTAAGCTTTGAATTTTATCTACAGTTTGTTGGCTTTGCACTTCTTGGGCGATCGCTTCACCGAAGTGTTGCACAAGTTGGGCAGATAGTTTGGCTCCTTCGGCATCTTCAAGGGCAGCCTTAATAGCTTCGTATGCTCCTTGAGAGATTTCCGTAACTAATCTTTCCGTAAGCTGATTGGGTATGTTGGCTAATAGAGGTATATTTTGAATATTCTTGTAGGCTGGTAAATTTTTGAGTACGCTTTCTATATTGTGACGCAGTATTGCTTCCAAATCGGGCTGAATTTTTGGCAAAACTCGGTAGACGATCAGTTTGATCATTATATCAGCGATCGCTTCCACCTCGTTCACATTATTGATATCTATATAAGTACGTTTTTCTGGTTGCAATAGCCAGCGCGTTATTTCGCCTTTTTCGATCGAGCTTTGAACTTGCTTAATCACTCGGACTACTACAACTTCAGTTATTTCTTCTGCGAAAGTGGCTACAAACCCTTGACTAAATTGTGCTTGTATGCGGTCGAGATCTATTAACTCAGCTTGGTGGAGGCGAAGAGTCACCGGAATAATTCGCAGCCATCGCCAGAATGGAATTAGGAGGAAGATGTCATACCAACGCCACAACATGGCATCTCGCCAACTGACTCCAAAGTGACGGCGACCGATCGACCAGGTACGTCCTAAAAACTCCAAACCGAATATAATTGCAAATGGTATATCTAGAATCCAGAATTTATCTACGAATTCGCCGCTTTCAGCGATCGGACGAAAATAATTTGTTTCGATCGAAGGACGAATCTTGTTATTAAAAAAAGTAATTTCTTTTTTCCACCCATTTTTTAATAAATAATCTTGGCTCCAAAATGTTTTGAAAGACTGGCGGGCAGAATCTAGACCGATGCGATCGCGCATTCTATTTTTAATCTTTTCCAGTGTGCCGCTTTTATTAGCTACTCTAAACGGGTCGCTATCAATCATTTCGTTGCTGAGACGGCGCATATCGGCCAGCAATTTTTCGGTTTCTGGTGACTGCAAGCCTTGTTGCGCCACTTGTTCTTCCAGTGCATTTACTGTCTCTAGATACTTTTGTGTTTCGCGATGGGGTTGAATACCCTTAACTGGGTCATACCAGTGAGTTATAGGAGGAAGAGGTATTTTTATAACAAAGTCAAGAAATTGGAGATTACCTTGCAGCCAGAAATTCCGCCAAGGTACATAGCTCATATCGAATAGCACCAAGCCTAAGTTGAGGGATGCTAGTATAGCCATCAATCTTTCAAACCAAAGATTGCGGCGAGATGAAAATTTATTTTTACCTAGTTTTGGCAGTGAAGACATAGTTTATATGTAAATTTTTTTTAAGTAAAAGAAACTATTTTTAAAATTGTACATACGAAGGCTAAGCTAAGTAGTTTGCCTCTAAAGGCTAGGCGATCGAATGCCGTTGTACAAACAAAAGTTTAATCTTTGACATCCCTCCTGTGAGCGATCGAGGAGATAAAGTGGCTGCAAATTACAGAATAACTTAATTTAGTAGATCTTGAGTGCTTAAACCTACGATTTTAATGCGTAATTTGGTACGGCGATCTTTAAAGCCGCGCCAAATGGGGGACTTTGCAGAGAAAACGCAAATACTGGGGATTACCTCAAGAAACATTGCCCTGTTTATGCTTAAATCCGTGCATTTTCCGGTAGGGGTCTGCCTTTTGGTTCCGGTAAAGCAGGACGCGGTTGGTACGGCATGGGTAAGTAGTCGGACAAAAGTAATCGACACTGTATGAACTTTTGTTAAGGCACTTGCAGGAGTGCCTTCGCACAGCGTGCCGTAGGCATATCGTGCATCGGCACAATT
>NZ_JACJPW010000034.1 GCF_014696265.1 Aerosakkonema funiforme FACHB-1375
ATTGAGAATCAGAAGTGGAAACCAGGGACTTGACGGCGATTAAAATCGCCAGGTGCGTTTCATCCCCATGTCTAAAGCCAGGGGCTTTCACGCACGGTTTTCGGTAATAGAACCTCGCGATATTGAATAATGCAAATAGAAACAGGCCGATCGAATCTAGATGATTTAGAAATCTTCGCTAAGAGCAGTTCTTAGCAAAGTCAAGATTGTCGAGACAATTGCTGAAATTAACACGACAATCATCAGTAAGGCTAAAGCCGAAAAAGGCGAGACGATCGCCATCACTAATAAAGCTAATATTAATATCATCCAAACTGGCTTTTTCATCTTGTCTTTTCTGTATAACTATCTCTACTCTTTCATCCTAATAAAATCTAGCTAAGACAGAAATCTAACTCTGGCAGCATTTGAGCTAAACTGGTGGCAGTTATGTGAGTCGATCGCTTCCTGCCATGCTGTCTAGCCCCCAATCCCAAACGGCTGCGCTTGTTCCAGGAAGTCTGCGTAGCGTTCATCATATCGCCTTGAACGTCAAAGATATGCAGGCTTCTCGTCATTTTTACGGAAATATCTTGGGATTGCACGAACTCACAGGGGATGAAGTTCCCAAAACGCTAGTTGATTTGGTAGCGGCTGGGAAAGTTGCCAACTTCGTTACTCCAGATGGTACGGTGATCGATTTATTTTGGGAACCGGAACTATCGCCGCCAGATGCAGACCCCAGTCGCGCTTTTACTCGCGCCAATCATTTAGCCTTTGATATCGCTCCACAGTTATTCGATACAGCACTTGAGGTGCTGAAACAGCATCAAGTGCAAATAGATAGTGGCCCAGTAACTCGTCCTACGGGAAGAGGAATTTATTTTTACGACCCGGATGGTTTGATTATCGAAATTCGCTGCGACCCGTTGCCAGGTGGGGCTTAGTCCCAGAGCGATCGATCCATCGAGTTGATTGCATTTGCCCGTCTCCTTCCCAGGAGACGGGCTTAATAGACATCTCCAAAAATTCTTGTGGGGTAGGCATCTTGCCTGCCTTTAAGATCCTTTTGTGAAGATGTCTAATATTTTCTCTCTTCCCTTGGAAAATAGATCGGTTTACTTTCTTCGCGCCGTCAGATTATCGATCGCAAGTTACCTGTTGTTGTTCTCTCCCCCACTCCCCCACTCCCCCACTCTCCCTCTGCTGCTCGACCTTGGGAAGCGGCAAAATTCCAGAACCAGAAAAATTTTGTAAAGTTTTGTAAATAGGCTTGACGAGGATATCAGAGGAAAGTCAATATAGTTTCAGAGGCTAACGGAGGCGTCCGGAAGAGCCCAGAGAAACTGAACCAAACGACAATTTGTACTAGAGGAAGAAACTGACATGGCTACTATCAACGCAATTAAAACCGACCTTAGCTTTGCAAACTTACTGAAGAAATCATATCTAGTTGGTATTTTGACTGCGACCACTCTGGGAATAGTTCCCTTATCTGCCGGAGCAAATCCCAATCCTTGCTGCCAAGCTCGCGGTGGCGATAGCGCTGTTGTTCAGACAAGTAACCAACAAGCTACGGTCAAGGGTAGCGGCAACGGTGTTAACCAACATTCCAATCAGTCAGCTATCTCCGGTCGTCCAACAGGCGGCGATCAAGGTATTGTGCAAGACCAATCTCAGGGAGCTAATAATTCTGGATATGGCAACTATATAAATCAAACATCCAATCAAAGCAGTCGCGGCCAAAACCGCCGTCCCATCATACAGCGTCCCGTTAATCGCTCCAATGCCTGCAACAATACTTGCGCCAAAAATGGCATTTAGTAGGGTTTGACCTTGATTTTTTCAGTTTTCTGGTAGTGGAGGAAGAAACCAAAAGCTTTAAGCGTTCCTAAGCCTAAGCTATTTCTTCCTCCTTGCAGAGGCTGCTACTCACAAAAAGTAAGATTATGAACACAACTTGCATATTTGGTATTGTGGCTGTTGCCACAGTTGGGATGTTTCCCCTGACTGCCCAAGCGCAATCTTACAGCAGCAGAAACGGCGATAGTGCTGTCTCCCAACAAAGTTCGCAAAACGCTAATGTAGCTGGTAACAGCAACACTGTAAACAAATATATCCAGGTGATTAATATCAACCGCAGTCCCAGCAACAGGGGTCAGAGAGCATCGGGTAACCGGGCTGTCGTACAGAACCAAAACCAGGGAGTCGATGTCAGGGGAGATCGCAACAGAGTTCGTCAAACCGCGCAGCAATCTAATAGTAACAGAGGCGCTAACGGTTATGTCGATATGTCTATTTGAACTATTTCTTATTCCTAGTTTTTCCAAGAGGTAGACATGAAAATTTCTTTACTCGCATTAAGCTTGTTATCTTTTTCGACAGCACTAGCTTTTGAATCTTTTTCCAACAATCCAGCTGGGGCACAGTGCGTACAATTCGATCAGGGTATTCAAATTTCCGTCAGCGGTTCTGGCCCAGCACAGCGCAGCAACAACGTAGAAATGCAAAGTGAAGGTCGATGTGTTGGAAACACTATTGTAACTACCGGCGAACAAATTCACGTAGGGCCGGGTCGGGCTGTTCAAGAACGAAATGTCCGCCAAACCATACGCGGTACTAATAAGAACGGTATTGCTGGTGGCCGTACAATTCAAATTCGAGTTAACCCCACAATTGATGTAAATAATCCAGCCGATCGCTACAGAAATTTACAGCGGCGATAAAGGAAAATTTTACGCTCAATTTGCTAAAATAGCTGGTAGTTAATACACACTCTCTCGCAAAGAGAACTGACGATGCTCAAAGTTTTTTAGAAGTTAAAAAAATTAACTCTTTAAATTTTGAGCGTCGTTTTTCTTAATTAATCAAGGAGGAATTACATGAATAAGATGTTTTTGTTATCTGCAACGGTATGTCTTGTTTTAGTAACCGCATACAATCATGCGGCGGTCGCGCAAATATTTCTTCAGTCTAACAACGAAGAAAGCGACATTTTCCATAAAATTATTGATGATAAGGTTGCCAAGGCAAGCAACTTGAATCATTTGTTGTATATAAATAAAGAATTTTACATTCCCGACACGGATATCGGTGAAGTTTTGCCGACAAATACGACAGAAGCAAATATGTTATTGGCCAAGTTACGGCCTAGAGTTAATCAAACTCCAACACACACGAGAAAGCCGAACAATGAAAATATGAATGTTTCCCAATCACAACAAGAAACTACCCGCATTAATTTAGATTCTCGCAGTGCAAAACAACCGCATAATTTGGTAATAACCACTGATTCCGGCACTCAATTAAATGCAGAAATTACTGTAAACGGCAGAGTTGTAAAAACAATCAGAGGTCGTGGAGGTAGAATTAATTTATCAAATTGTTTTACCAGAGGCAGACACACCATAGAAATTTCCGGTAACTATAAACCTGCAACTAACTCAGTGAAAGTGGAGTTTTCTGGTGCTGAAACAACGGTAGCGCAATCAACCGCAGGTAGCGGCATTTTGAGACAGACTTTAATCGTTGAAGTAGAATAACCAAACAGAGGTAAATGCGATCGCTCCGCATCGCAGTAGGATATTGTTTTTTTCGCATCCAACTCCCAAACACCGACAGATGTCTCGCGTGGGCGAACAGACTCGGTGTTTTTTTACTGGGGCGAGAAACCGGGTTTCTTCGTCGATCGTTCACGGTGAAACCTACCATTTTTCGTAGAAACCCGGTTTCTTTGTATGGCAAGGTAGAGGTAGCGATCGCCGAACACAGCCGAACATAAATGAGCCAAGCAGTAATAAGCTATTGTATAAACAGAGGCATTCACCTTGGTTGCCCTACGTGCATCGATCCAAGGAAGAAGTTTTTCCCCGATGGCAGCCTCTGCACCTACCTTAAAACTCTGCTTTGGTGAGTTTATTTAACTCCATAATTTTTGTAAACTATTTCAGAGGTAGCGCTTAAAGAGGTTGTAGGAGTCTGAACTGTTGTATCGTTAGAGAGGCGATAAATTAATGTTCTCGCGTCAATTTCTATTACAGATGGCGCACGATCGCGAACTTTCTCCAGAACAGGAGGAAGTCTTCTTGCTGCGATTTGCAGAAGACAAAGAATACGATGAGATCGCCCAGCTCTTGCAAACCTCCGAAGGTGCCTGCCTCAAACGTATGGGTCAGGTTTATAACAAATTTGGGATCGACGGTTTCACCAGAGGCAAAGAAAACCGTCTCCGCATTTACCTGCTCAATCAGGCGCAGCGACTCGGTGAAGAAGCCGCAAGTAACGGGAGAGGAGGAGTCGCCAAGCCGAATTCCCAAAAACGCAATATCTTTATCTCTTATCGATCGCAAGAACCAGATCTGCGTTTAGCACAGCAGCTCTCAGAAGCCTTGAAAGCAGCCGGACACCAAGTTTTCATGGCACAGGAGAGTATCCGGCAGGGAGAAAATTGGCCGCAACGCATTGACACCGAATTAAAGCAGTGCGATTACTTCGTGCTGTTGCTATGTCCTCAATCTGCCTTCAGCGATATGCTCATTGAGGAAGTACAGCACGTCAAAGAATTGCGTGCCGCCCACAACAAACCGGCAATTTTAACTATTCGCGTCGATTTTCCCCTCGATTCGCCCCTCAGCTACGACCTCCGCAGTCACTTACAGGGCGTTCCCCAGCGAGAGTGGCGACGCGACAGCGACACACCCGCCATTGTGCAAGAAATCCTGAACCTACTCACAGGAACTCAAGAAAAACAAATCAATTCCTCATCTTTTATCCTCGATCCTTCCCACTTACCCGTTGCTTGGGAAACCCCAGACGGTCGCCCGTTGCCAGTCGCTGGCCCAGAAGTACCGGAAGGTCAGGTAGATTTAGCTTCCTTCTTTTATATAGAGAGACCTCCGATCGAATCTCGCTGTTACGAAATGATTTTGCAACCCGGTGCCTTGATTCGTATCAAAGCACCCAGACAAATGGGCAAAACTTCCTTGATGGCGAGGATTATGAATTATGGAGCGAATCAAGGTTATAAAACGGTAAGTTTGAGCTTTCAGCTAGCAGAGCGATCGGTCTTCAGTAACCTGGAGCAATTTTTAAAGTGGTTCTGCGCTTATGTTGGTTTGGAGTTGCAGCTGCCCAATAAATTATCTGACTATTGGGATGATATTTTTGGCAGCAAGGTTAACTGCAAGGCTTACTTTGAAAAATATCTGCTCGCCGAAATAGACAGGCCGCTGGTTTTGGGTCTGGATGAAGTCGATCGCATTTTTCAACACCCAGAAATTGCCGACGACTTTTTTGGACTGCTGCGAACTTGGCACGAAGATTCCAAAAAACGCGATATCTGGAAAAAACTGCGTTTGCTCGTCGTACACTCCACAGAAGTTTACATCCCCCTCGATATCAATCAATCACCTTTCAACGTAGGTTTGCCGATTGAATTGCCAGAATTTTCCAGCCAGCAAGTGCTGGAATTGGCACAGCGCTACAAACTCAATTGCAACGCCGACCATGTAGAAGAATTGATGAACGCAGTGGGAGGACACCCCTATTTAGTGCGGGTTGCTCTCTATCACATTGCTCGTGGCGATATTTCCCTCGACAAACTTATGCAAACTGCTCCCACAGAAGCGGGACTTTACAGCGATCACCTGCGACGCCACTTATGGAATTTGCAACAACATCCGGAGTTAGCAGCAGCAATGCTGGAAGTTGTTAGTACAACCAACCCGGTGCGTTTACAAGCAGAAATTGCTTTTCAGTTACACAGTATGGGGTTAGTACATTTGCAAGGCAATGATGTGAAACCCCGTTGCGATTTATATCGTCGTTATTTCCGGGAGCGCTTGGGAAGCAGTGGATGAAGACATTACAAAAACTAGCCCTGATTGCGATATTGTTCGCACCTTTTTGGTTAAAAGATATTGTTAAAGCCTCAGATTTGGTGCTGACTCCAGCAACTCAAAGTCAAATGAAAGTGGAATCTAAACAAGGTCAAAAATCTTGTTCGATTAGCGGGCGATTGTTCGGGAGCGGCATAGAAAGGGAGCGGTCTTACTATGTTGTACCTTCTGATTCAGAAAACGATTCACCTTCATCGAAGATGGCTCGCGTTGATTCTTCTAACCCTTCTTATCGATTATCGTCTTTACCAGCAGGTCGTTATGTTCTGCGCGTTTTTCGCAGCGAATCCGGTTCGCTGCTACCTGTGAAAACTTTTCCCCGCCAGAGAGAGGTAAACTGTAGCAGTAGCGCGATCAGAAATGTGGATTTTGAAGTCCAATAGGAAATAGTCTATCTTAACTAGAATCCAAAATCCCAAATCTAAAATCTAAAATTGATAGGGTTCATCTATATGAAAGTGGAAAGTTATCAGTCCGGACTTTCGCATCATTATGATTATAAATATCAAGTCGGGGGAAGTCTACCGCCTGATGCTCCTACTTACGTGCAGCGACAAGCCGATCGCGATTTTTATGAAGGACTCAAAGCAGGCGAATTTTGTTACGTACTCAATTCCCGTCAAATGGGTAAGTCCAGCTTGCAGCTGCGGACAATGCAGAAGTTGCAAGCAGATGCTATCGCTTGTGCATCGATCGACCTTTCCGAGATCGGGAATTGGGATGTCAGCCAAAATCAGTGGTATGCAGGTGTAGTCTATTCCTTAGTCAATAGTTTTGATTTATTTGACAAAATCGAGCTGCGAACTTGGTGGCGCGATCGCGAGTTTCTTTCCCCCGTGCAACGCTTGAGTCAGTTTATTCAAGAAGTGCTGCTGGTGGAAGTCAAACAAGCGATCGCTATTTTCATCGATGAAATCGATAGCGTTCTCAGCTTAAACTTTCCCATAGATGATTTTTTTGCATTTATTCGATATTGTTATAACCAAAGAGCCGAAAACCCCGAATACAAACGCCTTACTTTTGCGCTTTTGGGAGTGGCGACACCATCCGATCTTATTCTAGACAAAAATCGCACGCCTTTTAATATTGGCAGAGCAATTCAACTAAATGGCTTTCAATTACAGGAAGCTCAACCTTTAGCTCAAGGTTTAGGCGAAAAAATTGCCAATCCGCAAATTGTTTTAGCAGAAGTGCTAGCCTGGACTGGCGGACAGCCGTTTCTCACCCAAAAGATTTTAAAGCTCATTCTGGAACAAGCAAGTCAGTCAGATCGGAATAACCAATACGCAATTACGGCAATTCCGGAATTGGTTGAAAATATTGTGCGATCGCACACGATCGAAAACTGGGAAGCAACCGACGAACCAAAACACCTCAAAACAATACGCGATCGCCTTTTAAGAAACGAACAGCGCACTGGCAGATTGCTAGGATTATATCAGCAAGTTCTCCAACAAAGTGAAATCCCAGCCGATAACAGTTCCGAACAAACAGAATTACTCTTATCTGGATTAGTAATCAAACAGCAAGCTAAACTAAAAATTGCCAATCGCATATATGCTGCTGTTTTTAACCAAATTTGGGTAGAAACTGTCCTCGCAAATCTACGTCCTTACGCAGAATCCCTCACAGCTTGGTTAGCATCGGATTGCCAAGATGAATCTCGCCTTCTACGCGGCAAAGCATTGCAGGACGCCTTAGAATGGGCAGCCGATCAAAGCTTGAGCGATCGCGACTACCAATTCTTAACAGCCAGCCAAGAATTAGACAGAAAACAAGTACAAATCGCCTTAGAAACCGAAAGACAAGCCAACCAAATTCTCGCCGAAGCTCAACAAAAAGCCAATCGCACAATCAAAAAAGGTATCGCTGTACTCGCAGTACTATCAGCCGTAACAGCAACAGTTATTTTCCAAGCTGCTACCAGCCTTAGAAAAGAATGGCAAGGCTTGAAACTAGAGTGGCGAGGCATGAACTCCTTAAGATTATTTGAAGCAGAAGGAGGCGAAGAACTCAAAGCTTTAGTATCAGCAATGCAAGTCGGACAAGACTTACAAAAAATCGTCAAAAAACACAAAAATTTCCAAAATTATCCAGCCGTCAGTCCCTTACTAGCCTTACAAACCATCCTCGATAAAATCCACGAACGCAATCAACTTAAAGGACATCAAGGTCAAGTTTGGACTGTCAGTTTTAGCCCCGATGGCAAGCGCATTGTCTCCACAGGAGACGACAACACAGTGCGCCTTTGGAATCCTACTGGTAAACTGCTGGCTATACTGAACAACCATCAAGGAGAAGTCAAAAGCTTAACTTTTAGCCCGGACGGACAGCGCATTGCCACCGCCGGAACAGATGGCACAATTCGACTTTGGAATCAGTTTGGAGAACCTCTGGCTTTGCCATTTAAAGGGTATAAAGGTGTAGTTAGAACTATGAGTTTTAGCCCTGATGAAAAGGGCATTGCTACTGCGGATGCTGACGGTGTAGTAAGAATTTGGAACCAATCCGGGCACGAATTAGCAAAATTTAATAGCGAACAGGGCGAAATTAGGACTATGAATTTTAGCCCAGATGGAAAACGCATTGCCACCGCAGGATATGACGGTACAGTAAGACTTTGGAACCTATCCGGACAACCGTTAAATCAGTTCAAAAGTAACCCTGGTGGAGTTTGGAGTTTAAATTTTAGTCCGGATGGACAGCGCATAGCTACCACAGGTGCAGATGGTACAGTGCGAATTTGGAAACAATCTGGCAAAGAAATAGCTAAATTCAACACCAATCAAGGTGGAGTTTGGAGTGTGAGTTTTACTCCGGACGGACAGCGAGTTGCGACTACAGGTGCAGATGGTACGGTGCGACTTTGGAATCAATTCGGACAGCAATTAGATAAATTTAGCTCCCATCAAGGTGAAGTTTTGAGCGTGAGTTTCAGTCCCAAAGGAGATAGCCCGGACGGACAGCGCATTGCCACTGCTGGAGATGATGGTACGGTGCGATTGGCAGATTTGTGGGGCTTACAAGTGTCGCGATCGGTATCGCGAGGTCAACAATTATTGCTCAAAGATAAAGAATTTTGGCGCGTCAGTTTTAGCCCCAACGGAAATAACATTGCTACAGCCGATTCTAACGGCATGGTGCGACTTTGGAATCAATTTGGGCAGGAGTTAATTTCTGCTTTTAAAGCTCATCAAACTTGGGTTTTGAGTGTCAGTTTTAGCCGTGATGGGCAATACATTGCTACATCGGGAGACGATGGCATAGTCCGGCTTTGGAATCAATCCGGAGAGCAATTAGCTGAATTCAAAAGTGAGCAAGCACAAGTTAGGAGTATGAGTTTTAGTCCGGATGGCAAGCGCATTGCCACCGCCGGCGATGACGGGACTGTGAGATTGTGGAACCAATCTGGAAAACCGCTGCCTTTATCTTTCAAAGCGCATCAAAGTCGAGTTTGGAGCGTATCTTGGTCTCCCGACGGACAGCGGATTGTCACCGCTGGAGATGACAGTACTGTCAAAATTTGGGATGGTTATGGGCAAATTGTGACTCAATTTAATACCGAGCAAGGAGAAGTCAGAAGTATGAGTTTTAGTCCGGACGGACAACGCCTTGCCACTGCTGGTGCAGATGGTACTGTAAAAGTTTGGGTAAGGTTTGATAAACCATCCGGACAGCTGTTAATGGCGCAATTTAAAGCGCAACCGGGTGATATTTTCAGCGTTACTTTTACCGATGATGGCAAGAGTTTAGCTACCGCCGGTTCTGACAGTACTGTGAGAATATGGCGGGTGTAAGAATTAGATGAATTGTTGGATAGGGGATGCGATTGGTTGAAGGATTATTTGGCTACTCATCGGGAAGTGAGAGAACGATTAAAGGTATGTCACGGTAAATAGCGACGACGGAATTTGCACCCGCATCTCCTGGTCTACTCCAAGGGATTCTGCTATTTGAACTACGTCGCTGGTGGCAGCGGACGGAATCAAACCCTCTCTTCCTCCGTGAAAGGGAGGCGCTCTACCATTGAGCTACGCTGCCTCGTGCATTTATTATAAGGTAGAATTTTCACCTTTTGAATATACTATTTTGCCGTTAATTTAGATGATATCGCCCTCAGAAGTTACCCGATGGCGATCGCATACAGTATACTTCCTTTGGCCTCCAAGAATGCCTGGGTTTCATCATCAAAAAATGCTCCAATCCCACTGCAACCTAATCCCAGATAAGTTGCACTCAAATAAACTCGTTGCCCCAATAGTCCTGCTAATTGTAAAGCGACTCGATAGTTCTGAAATTCAGATACAAAGAAGAACAATACAGCGCTATCTCGTGCGATCGCTTGATTCACGCAAAGATAACCCATTTTTTCCCGGAAGTTTCCTGTTTTCAAGCTTTCTTTTCCCCGATAAATACCAGGTTCTATTCCGGCTACACTTTGGATAACAGCATAAATTGCGATCGCGTCATCACTTTGAGTTGCAATTGGTTGGTTGAGTGATTCCCAAACTGCAAAAAATTCCTCTTGGGTAATTTGCGATTGGTGAAAGCGTCTTGCCGAACGACGCTTTTGAATTGATTGTAAAAATTTTGCTTTTTCAAACTGAAAGTTAGGTTGTGAGATTTCCTGCTGATGATTTGTTGGTAAAAGAGTTTGTTTGTAGCCTGCTTCAACAAACCGATTTGGCTCAAAATAATCAGTGCCGCACACAAAAGGAATAGGCGATCGCAATCGGCGAACTGGTTTTTCCTTTACATTCCCAACGACGATAGCGGCTGTGACAAATTCCTTATTTTCAAATCCCAGATCGTCATTGAGCGCTAAATGATCGAAATCGAATAAAATTTGGGCCGTGTAATCTTGTACATAAGCAGAAGCTTCGATCGCACCCAGGTGATGACCGCTATCCAAAAAACAATAACGCAAACTGCGATTTTTGTATTTCCAACTGGAGCGAAAATAAACGCAACTAACTAAAAAAATATATCCTTTAATGAGACGGCTATCAACTAGATAACCTTCCAATCCATCATCAATTAATTCGTATATCAAAGTCAGAGACTTCGTTTCCACTTCTAGATGATAAATACCATCTAGAAGGCCATTAATTCCCCGTATCTGTACATAAATCTCTGTGGGATAAAGCGCTCCAGCCGAAGGATTTACCCGCAGCGAATAAGCACCTTCTCGGTACATTTTTTGGGTCGTAATGGCGCTGGTAAAATGTAAGAAAGAATGGGTGGGATTTTCCAAATCCAGAGCAAATCTACGAAAGAATTTGGGATAACGTTTAAACGGAGCGGGTTGAGTTGCTGCATCAACGTAATTGGGGTCAATTTGCACCGAAAGGAAGGAAAGTTTCGTTGCTTCGTGATAGTCATTCTTGAGAAGTTTAGGCAGCATTTTTCAGAATCCTTAAAATCTCAAGATTAGCGGCAAAATCTACCGCCTGGAAATCATCCAAATTTTTCAACTGAGAATTTGCTCCGGCTGCCAAAAGCGCCTTTACGATTGCTGTTTTACCTGCGGAAGCTGCATACATGAGTGCTGTTGCACCGTTATCATTTTGATTATTGATATCAATATCAGCCTCTAGGAGTAAGTCAATCAGGTCAAAGCGATCGCGAAAACAAGCAAACCATAAAGCATTGTTGCCATCGTTATTTTTGATGTTTAGGTCTGCCCCTGCATCAATGAGCGATCGCACAATGTTTATTTCACCTGCTTGGGTCGCTTTCATCATAGCTGTATCGCCATTACTGCCCCGTTGATTCAGATCGCTAGGATCGAATTCGTTGGCTAACAGCCATTGATTCATTTCTTGCAATGACAGCACTATCATTATCCTCACCCATTCTATTTTGTATTAAAAGCAATGGTTACCGCAGTAACACTTTGACCAGTTTAGGATGTAACTGTTCGGCGGTAAATCCAGGTTCGTTCGGTGGATAAAGTTCTTCTTCCGCAAAGTCAAATCCATTTTGTTTGGCGAGAGCGACTAATTCCTTAACCCGTTCGCAACCTTTTAACTGCTCTGCAAGTTGGGAATCCTCTACGGTTTTTTTAGCAAAAGATTTGATTTTACTAATAGACATGATGAACTCCTTTGTGGTTTTTCTTCCCCTTTTCAATTGGTTTAGAGATAGTTTTCTAACTCTATTTCTAGTATACAATTAGAAGTCGGTTTGGCAACACAAGTCAACACATATCCTTCGCTTATTTGTTTTTCGCTTAAGAACATTTGTTCGGATTGATCGACAGTTCCAGATACAATCTTTGCTTGGCACATGGCACAAGATCCTACCACACACTCGAAGGGAATTTTGATGCCATATTCAGCGGCTTCTCCCAAGATATATTCAGTATCAGGTACATCAATTGTTTTTAGGAAACTCTGGTTTTTGTTAATTAAAGTTACCTTATAAGTTGCCATAATTTTTTTCCTTCCAATTACTAGATAGTTCCCATTTTGGCTTAATGGCTTTATTTACTAATGTTTTTGTTTCGTTTAGTGTGAGCTTGGGTTCTGTCCAACTAATCGCCCATCGATCGCCCGATCCTATAAATTCCATGTCATTGTCTATACCAGGACGGCCCAAAACATCAATCATTTGTCTTGCTAAAACGCATTGACTGGCGACTGCACTAATTACTACTGTCGTCATTATTGTGTCTGTATCTGCGATCGCTTCCTGCTCGATGGAATCTATGTTCATAGTTCGCTCAACACTGTTAATTACCAGCGATGGTTAGTTTCATCTTTCCAAGCATGGGAGTGCTGCATCTCCCGCACAACATAACTTTTATATATTAGACATGAATTAACCTAATAATTCGGTATTTTTCAATACTAAAATACTGAATAAGAAATTTATTTATTTTTTTTAATAAGTGTTAATTACTATATAAAATTGTATCTAATACTTACTTTCAAACGATAGCCAAGAGAAAACAGAGTAATCTATTTATGAGCTATTATTGACGTAAGTGATTTTAAAGGTTTTATATTGTGGCCATATATGTTTAAGTCGTTGTAATAGACGACTTAAGGCACAAATGGCATCTGTTAATACACTCCAGTTAGTCTGCTCTCAAGCATTCTGGTATTTGAACTACCTCGTTGGTGGCAGCAGGCGGAATCAAACCCCCATCTCGGTTTTTCAAGCACTGGGCTCTACTATTGAACTAGGCTGCCTTGTGCATTTATTGTACGCTAGAATTTTCATATTTTTAAATTTTAATTAAATAGCGACGACGGGATTTACACCCGTATCTCCTGGTCTGCTCCAAAGTATTCTACTATTTGAACTACGTCGCTGGTGGCAGCGGACGGAATCAAACCGCCTTCTCAGTTTATGAGACCGATACTCTACCATTAAGCTACACTGCCGAATACTTAAATTATAGTTTAAATCCGCTATTCAAATTACCACTCTGTTTCGGTATAATCTTTGAAGAACTTACCAAACAAATTACGTCCTTCGTTGAATCCTACATAAATTGGATCGCAGATACGCGCTGCTGCATCGATCGCATCGAAAGGCGGTTTATCTCCCCGTTCTTGCATTGCTTTAGCAATCTGATAAGGATGTTGAAAGCTAATCCATCCTGGGTCAACGCAATTCATAAAAATGTGATGTTTGGCGTATTCTTTCGCGCAAGTGCGAGTCATCATATGCAGCGAAGCTTTTGCCATATTAGTATGAGGATGCCGCCAAGGTTTATCAACGCCGTTGAATCTTCCTTCCATTGAAGAAACATTTACTATATATTTACTGGTTTCTTTTTTATCTATCATCAATTTCTTGAGTCGGCTATTGATAATGAAGGGTGCGATCGCATTAATTACATGAACTTCCAGCAGTTCCAAAATACTCACTTCATCATCTTTCATCAGCCAGCTATTAAATGGACACAAATCGATCTGCTGTCCGTCTTGTTCATACATTCCCGGCGGAAATAAAGCCGCGTCTTCTTGCTCGTCACCCGGAAGTAAGGGAAGTGGCGACGTTAGAGCAGAATTGATTGGTAAAGATAAGTTATTTGCTACAATTGCATCTTCAAAATCTTTTCCTTCATCAGATCCGAGAAACTTTGTCTCTTCGTTTAATTTGCCAATAGCCAAAGAGCGATCGCCAACAAGTAAAGGCTGAATTTCTGCCGGCAACTCAGTCAAAGATAAAGCTTCAAATTCTACCAAATGTTGATAAAACGCTGGTGGACGGCGAATCGTCTGCGCCGCGTTGTTGATAATAATATCGAGTCTCGTATAAAAGCTGGCGATATTTTGCGTGAATCGCTCAACTCTCGCAATATTTCGCAAATCTAACCCATAAATGTGTAAGCGATTTTTCCATTCGCCAAAATCTGATTCACTCGCATATCTTTTAGCCGCATCGTGAGGGAAGCGTGTCGTAGCTATAACAGTTGCACCTGCTCTGAGTAATTTCAAAGTCACTGCGTAACCAATTTTTACCCTGGCTCCAGTGACTAAGGCAAAAAAACCTTTCAAGTCAGCAGTTTGATTTCGTTTCGCATAATTGAAATCGCCGCAGTTTATGCAGAGTTGTGGATAAAAGAAATGCCACCCTGAAAAAATATTTTTACAGACAATGCAACGTTGCGGCTTGTGCATGGTAAATTTAGGTGACTACTTATGTATTCTGCCATTAGGCATGATAGCTTTCTGGAAATTAGTTAATGCGAGATTAGCTTTTTTGAGGTTAGCTTTAACGAGGTTAGCCTCAATAAAGCTAGTGCCGCTGAGGTTCGATCCTCGAAAGTTCGCACTACTAAGATTAGCCTTTCTAAGATTAGCATCGCTGAAGTTAAGTCCGCTCAAGTTAAACCCACTCAGGTTCACTCCACTAAGGTTAGCTCCTCTAAAGTTTACGCCGCTTACATCGGCTTCGGTAAAGTTGGCTTGATGAAGATTAGCCTTAATAAATTTCGACTTTTTCAAATTTGCTCTGGTGAAGTCAGCTTTACCCAACTGGGCTTTAGTAAAGTTAGCTCTTTGCAGAATTGTTTCGCGAAAATTAAATTGACTGAGGTTTGTTCTACTAAAATTAGCTTTATCGAGTTTTGCTTCCTCAAAAATTGCCCCTTGCAAAATAGCTCCGTTGAGATTGGCTCCACTGAGGTTAGCCCCCGTAAAGTTCGCCTCGCTGAGATTTGCTTTGTAGAGTTTAGCCTCGCTAAGATCTGCGCCGCTGAAGTTAGCTCCCGTGAGATTGCACTGTCTAAAATTAGCCCTTTTGAGGTTCATCCCGCTCAAGTTAACCCCGCGAAGGTCTGCATCGAAATTCCTTATCAAGATATTCCACTTCCTCCATCCATTCCAAATAGCAACTCCTTTTTGAAGTAGGGTGAGTTGTTGCACTTTTCCAACCAATAAATAGTAGGCAATTTCTTGTACTTGTTCGGCTTCATCAAGTAATCCCTGAATTACCAATTCAAAACCTGCATCGCCATATTTCAGAGCCTCATAAAGTGCCTCTATGCGATGCTCTGCTACGCCACTTGTCAGCCTCCACTTGACTCCGCTTAATCCTCCCAGTACTGCACCAGTGCGTGGGGGTGGAGAATGTCCGCCAAGTACAGCATCGGTGTCTTTGGGCCGATCGAATTTTTCTGGCATAACTAAAGTCCAAACAAGTTGGCTTTTTTTGTATTATTGTAATACACAAACTACAAACAGCGATCGAACTCGATTGAGAATTTTTAATTGTTTCTGCGTCGTCCCCGTTTCACAGCCGATCGCTTCTCTTCCAGAGACACCACCTCTGCTTCGCTACTCTCTCTTGCCACGCGAATCAACAATCCAGCTGCCAGCAAACTCGCAATCATCGAATTACCGCCATAGCTGAACAAAGGCAAAGGCAAACCCGTCGTCGGTAGCGCACCCGTCGCCACAGCAATATTCATTAGCGACTGTCCCACTAACAAAATCATCACGCCGATCGCTACCAGTCGATGAACGACATTTTGAGTCTTCATCGCCACAATCAAAGCCATTGTCCCATAACCAAAAAGCAGCAGAAACAGCACCATGCCGCCCACAAAGCCAAACTCTTCTGCAAATACCGCAAAGATAAAATCGGTGTACTGAATGGGCAGATAAAATAACTTTTGCTGAGACAGCCCGTATCCACTGCCCCAAACCCCACCAGAACCTACTGCTAGCAGACTTTGAACCAACTGATAACCGTTCTTCATCGGATCTGCCCAGGGATTGAGAAAAGACATGATCCGCTTTTGCTGATATTCATTTCTGGTAATACTGATAATACCCAAGAGCAAACCAGCGAAAGCGGTTCCCCCCAGTTGAATATAAGGTAAGCCGGCGGCTAAAGCGATCAGCCAAATCGTCATACCGCAAAACGCCGTCGTACTTAAGTTAGGCTGCAACAAAATTCCCAAAAGTACGACAGAGAAAATAAACAGCCAAGTCAGACGTACTTTCCATCTCAGCCGATCCCATTGGCCAAATATCCGCGCACTTTGTAACACCAAAAAAGGCTTAATCAGCTCGGAGGGTTGAATCGGCATAGGGCCCAAAGCCAGCCAGCGCGTGGCACCATTGGTTGTAGTTCCCAGACCTGGAATCAAAGTTACGATAATTAATCCCAACAGCAGTACTACAAACCAGTGCGCCATTCCCAAGATGTAGCGAAGTGGGAAACGCACGATCAGGTTAAACCCCACCATACCCATCAAAATAGAGATGAGTTGGCGTTTAACGTAGTACAGTCCGTCTCCGTAATAGGCATCGCCTACAGGGTAAGATGCTGAGAACAAGACCACAATTCCCATAAACAGCCATAGGAATGTCAGCCAACGCAACAATCTGGCTTGTATTCCCCATTCTTCTCGATCGCCATCAAAGAAGGGTATTAGGTGACGTAAGTTAACTGCCAAAAGGTCGATCCTACCACTACGCAATATATTAGGTTTACTAAATCGCGATCGCAGAAACTGGGGCAATCGCCAAAAATAGTCTTTTTACCCTTATCATATTTGGCCGCCCACTCTGCATTAACTTTGCAAAAATTAAAAAAACTTTGCCGCCTGCGATCGCATGACTGCAAGCCATGTATTCGCAGGCGGCTTTTTTTGAATCTCCCAATCTTCACAACGGGACGATTTTATTTCGCGAAGTTTGTAAAGGTTTTTTCCAGAATTACAGCAATCCTGTATTAGCACCAGGCTTGCCAGTCGCCAGTTCAACTTTGACGATTTTGCCGCCCATTTTCATAATCCGTTGCTGTTCGCGAAACCAGTTGTCATACGGCACTAGCTTCGTAAAATATGTGTTTTGCAGTTCCCGTTGAGTGCGAATTCTAGTTTGGCTGGGAACGCAAGCAGTTATTTTGAACATCCGCATGAGTTATTTTCTCCTGGCATCCGATCGACGTTTGAAGTGATGATGATAAACCAAGGTCTGGGAGTCAAGAGTAAATACTAGCCGCTAAAACTTATCCAGTCAATTAGACAAATATATAACGCTCTAGCATTGACTCCTGACTTCCCAGACCATGTGAAAGTCAAAAGTCAGGCATTCAAAAGTTAAAAGTCATTTGGCCTTTCACTTTTCACTTTCGCCTTTTCTAGCTCAAGCCAGAGGAGATGTAGTCGAAGTAAACGCCCATTTCTTTACCGGCATCAGCACCTACGAGGCTAGCGGTAACTTCCTTCATAGCTTGGATAGCTTGAACGGTAGCGGAGACGGGAACGCCCAAGGAGTTGTAGGTTTCCTTCAAACCGTTGAGTACGCGCTCATCGAGGATGGAGGGGTCGCCAGCCAACATCGCATAGGTAGCATAGCGGAGGTAGTAATCCAAGTCGCGGATGCAAGCAGCATAGCGACGGGTGGTGTACATATTGCCACCGGGACGGGTGATATCCGAGTACAGCAGGGACTTAGCTACTGCTTCCTTAACGATCGCAGCGGCGTTAGCAGCGATAGTGGTAGCAGCGCGTACCCGCAATTCGCCGGTTTGGAAATAGCCTTTGAGCTTTTCTAAAGCACCGGTGTCCAGGTACTTACCTTGAACGTCAGAGGAGTTGATAACAGCGGTAATCGCGTCTTGCATCTTTTTGCTTCCTTAAGTCACCTAATCTGGGAATTTTTAATTGAGTGCTTTCCAGAGGACACTCGTCCTACTGCATCGCACCGATCACGTAGTCGAAGTAGGAGCCAGCTTCAGATGCGTCTTCAGCAGACAGCAAAGAGGCGGCAACGTTCTTCATAGCACGGATGCCTTCAGCTACGGCAGGAATGGGGGTGCCCAGAGAATTGTACATTTCGCGAACGCCCACCAAACCGATTTCTTCGATTGGGGTGACATCGCCAGCTACGATTCCGTAAGTAACCAGGCGCAGATAGTAGTCTAGGTCGCGCAGGCAGGTAGCGGTCATTTCTTCACCGTAGGCGTTGCCACCGGGAGAAACTACATCAGGGCGCTTTTGGAACAGTTGATCGCCAGCTTGCTTAACGATGCGTTCGCGAGAGTCGGTCAAAGTTTGGGCGATGCGTAGACGACGCTCACCGCTCGTTACGAAGCTCTTGATCCGATCCAGTTCGCCGGGGCTGAGATAGCGAGCCTCAGCATCTGCATTCACGATGGATTTCGTGACGATACTCATTAACGGAATCCTCCAAAAAAGATGTAACCAGATGTGATTAAACTGGCGTTTGCATCGATTGTGTGTGCTTTCGTCGCGATCGCGTCTTTGCACACACCCACTGTGTAGCTTACTTGAATTCTCGAAGCATTTACACTCAATTCTCAGAACAATGTTCGATCGAAATTTATTCTGAGCAGAGCTTCAGCATTCTTCAAGTTTTTTAGGTTATCAGAACTACATCTGATTTGAAACACAGCTACCTTCGCAAATATTTTGCGACATTACGTTCACATTTTGACTCTGCTCTTAATACTTTGTAATAAATCTCCTCATGTTTATCTGCGGCTTGCCAAATCAGACGTAACAGGAAATCGCCCTATCTTCAGTAGTAGAAGATAAGGCGGATTAATTTTTTGCATAGAGGAAGGGGGCGCGGGGGAGTGGAGGAGCGGGAGAGCGGGGGAGCGAGAGAGCGGGGGAGCGGGGGCGCTGGAGAATAAATCTTTTCCCTCTTCCTCTCCCTCTCCCTCTCCCTCTTCCCCTAGCCACTAGCCCCTAGCCACTAGCCCCTAGCCCCTAGCTCCTAGCCCCTAGCCCCGACGCTTTTCCTTCTCCCTACTTAGAAGCGACCGCCAAGATAGGAGGGCGACAGACTAGACCAAGGCTGCTTGACCAGATCCGAAGCAGCTTTGACGCTGCCCAGGTAGTTGCCCGCTGGGAGAGATGGGAAGCGCGGGTAAGGCACCACATCCTCACCAAAGTACTGGGCATACTCCGGACTATCAACGACAGCTTCCACAGCCGCCTTCAGCCCTTTCTCGGCCAGAATGCGGTTGTACTGACGGATTTCCGACTGAGTAGCCGGTGCGCGGCCCAACAGATGCCGGAACAAGAATTCAATCACCTTAGTGTTAGGATATGGCGTGTAGAAACGACGGCGATAGATCTCCGAACCCGCCAAGAAGCGCACAAACTCGCGCACAGAAATTTCGCCGTTGCGGAGTTTGCTTTCCAAGTCAGAACGACGGAACTCGTTGGGCACTTGACCGCTGAAGACATCCATCACCTGACAGTATATGGCGTTGATAACCAGAGCTGTTTCACCTTGATTAGCGCCAGGGGTCAGGCGATAAATCCGCGCTGGTTTGCGGCGGGTAGTACCGACACCCACTTCCACAGATTGCCCTTGACCGTTGCTGAAGGAGCGTCCCAACTCGATAAACAGCGGCTTGCTCTTGTCCATCGCCTTTGCTTGACGCGCCAAGTCTGCCATTGCTTTGCTCATCAACGGCATCTTGGTGCTGTCCATGCGAGGCTTCGTTGTAGAGAAGCTGGGTACTACTACCTCCTCGCTTTGCTTGGTCAACTGGTTGTAAAGTTTTTGGCTATTCGGGAAGTTAGCTGCCGGCAGGGTCAAGAAACGATTGTAAGGAACCGTATCTTCACCAAATGCCTGAGCGTATTCGGCGCTATTCACCATCGCACCGATAAAGGCACGGATACCGCCAGAAGCGAGAATCTGGTTGTACTTGCGAATTTCTGCTTGATCCAGAGGAGCCCGTCCCAGGAAGTGCTTGGTACCGAGTTCGATTACCTTGGTGTTGGGATACGGGGTGTAAAACTCTTTGATGTAAAGCTGAGATTCACCCAAGCCGGTGATAAATTCTTTGAGGTTGATTTCACCGTTACCCAGTTTGCTTTCCAGAGCGGTGAATTCATTCTTGACGATGTAGGGTTCTACATCGCGCTCGAAGATTTGTCGATAAGCAGCGCGAATCAGCGTTTCTACAGCCTTCTTGTCGCTGGTGTCTGTCAGCTTGAAGACTTTGGTTTGATCGCGTTTCTTGCTCACCCCTTGGTTAATGCGGAACTGAATATCGGGTTCTGTCCGCATTTCGGTGACTTGACCGAGTTCGACAAATAACGGCGTTTCTTCCTTATCGACTCTGGCACCAGTTTCGCCGATGCTGCCCACGCGGAGACTGCGTTGAGCCAAACCTGCTGGAGTAATGTAGCGTTCGTAGGGAACTGTGTCTTCTCCAAACGACTCGCCGTACTCTGGGCTGTCAATAATGGCATCGATCAGAGCGTATAAGCCTTTTTTGGCACAAATATCAAAGTATTTGTTGTTTTCTTGACGCCCGTAGGTGGGACGACCCAACAACCGACGGTGGATGTATTCGATCGCCTTACACACGTAGAATGGTGTCCAGTACAGCTTGCGGAACAAGTCTGATTTCGCCAAGGCGCGGATAAACTCCCGCACGGTAATCTCGCCGTTTTCCAGCTTGATTTCCTGCACTTTCAGCCGCTGACCTTCGTACACATCCCGCCCGAATACTTGTAGGTAGCAGGCACGGATGAGCGCTTGGGTGGAGCTTTCCGAGAATTTGACGCTCACACCTTGGGTTGACACGCTACGCTTCCCGAATTTGCCACCCGTAAAGCTGGGAATTTGATCCAGTTTGAACACTTTCGGGCCGAGAGAACCGGGAGCCACACCCCGCGCTGCGGGATTGCTGACTTGGTTGTTAATCCCTGGGCCGCGACGAATCAGGATGCGACGGGTATCTTTACCAAAAGGTGCCGGTCTGGTGCTGGGGTTGCGCGTTTCTTTCGGGAAGATTGCCCCAAACTGAATTTCCAGCGGGTCGTTACCGGAACCGTATGGGTGTTGGTCGGGCAGTGGCCGCTCGTATGCCGCAAAGGTAGTAATAAATTGCGGTACTTTGCGGAAGGGGGCACTGTAATTGAACAAGTCTTGCTGCGGCCCCCAGTTGCGGCATTCTTGGGCTTCTTGACCCAATCCCCGGATGTAGGGTACTGTTTCTTCACCAAAGTAGTCGGCGTATTCCTGGGAATCTACCAAAGCGTCAATCAGACCGGCTAGACCTTTTTGGGATACGATCGCAAAGTATTTTTGCACTTCTTCGCGGCTGGACGGCCCGCGTCCCAAGATATGCCGGAATGCCAGTTCCAGTGCCCTACTGTTTATGTATGGCTCGAAGAAGTTTTTCCGATACAAGGGAGATTTACCCAAGCGGCGGATAAATTCCTTCATGGAAATGTTACCGTTCTTAACCTTGGATTCCAAATCGGAAATTCCCAAGGAATAGGCGCGGGTGATATCCCGCTCAAATACCTGCCGATAAGCAGCTTTAACAACTTCTTGCTTTTCTTTGGCGGAAAGTCCCGGTTTCATTACGAATTTGGGACGCCGCTCTGCCGCATTAAAGTAAATCTGGGGCAGCTGCAAACCTTGTTGGTCGCCAGAAGGACGTTGCCGCAGTTTGTCAGATGGAGTTGGGGCTTTAAATTCTGTAATCAGAACGTCCATGTACTGGGTAACAATATTTGCCCCGACCGGATCTTGTCGGAAATAACCCAACGCCGCCGCTTTCATTTCTTGCAGCGCTACGAGGGTTGCTTCTCCGGAGCAAGCATTTTCAATTATTTCCCGCAATCCCCGCGTGTTGACGGCGATGATGTTGGGGTCACCTGCGACGATCGCATAAGTGGCATAGCGCAAAAACCACGATAAGTCCCGCAGCGATTTCTGCATATTGCTGGGGCCATAGCGGGAAACGTTGATCGGTCGGAAACCTGGGGGAACTGGTCCGCCACCAGAAGCACTAAATAGCGATCGCAATCCTTCAAAGAAGCCACCGCTAGTTTCTACATATGTCGCTGTTCCCAGCTTCATCGATTCTTTTACGTCTATCCCTGCCCCAACCATACTCATTGCTGGTTCTTTTGGCTTTTCTAAGAAAGCCATCGGCGAACCACCAACAAAAATCCGGTTGGCGGCACGGGACACGATCAAATCTGAGTTTTGGGTCAGCGTGCCAGCAATCTCCAGACGCTTAGCGCCCGAGCTGAAATAGTTCGCCAGTTCGTTCAATTCCCCGCTTTCCAAGAAGCGGTCTTGTTGTTCCGCTTGGGAAATGGTTGCAACTGGTAAGGTTTGATATAGTTGCGGACGCGCAACTGAGCTTCCACCACTTGCTTTGACACTCATCGGTTCTCTAAAGCTCCCTATAGAATCGTTATCGTCTTATACCCGACCGGGGTGCCGCTTAGCAGTTCGACCAAATCCAATTTCGCCTGCGAAAGAAGGCTTAGAAAGGATGCCATCACGACTGCCTGGGATTAATCAGCCCAGTCTTTAGATTAGAATGTTTCGGGCTTGTCACACTCATTTATTAAGAAATGTGTATAACCCTCATCGGCTGTGTATTCCGTAATCATACTGGATTGCGACAAAGTAGCTGAGAGACTTGATAAGTTTTGTTACAACAAGGGAGCGGGGGAGTGGGGGAGCGGGGGAGCGGGGGAGCAGGAGAATAAATCTTTTCCCTTTTCCTCTTCCCTCTTCCCTGTTCCCTCTCCCTCCTCCCTAACCCCGACGCCCTAACCCCCAGCCCCTAAAAAAATGCAAGATATTACTTCCGCTGTTGAACGTCTTTACGATACATATCCCTTTCCGCCAGAACCGCTGCTGGATAATCCGCCCCCCGGCTATAACTGGCGTTGGAATTGGCTTTCGGCCTATAACTTTTGCACGGGGCAAACACCTCAGACGCAGGAGATCCGGATTTTGGATGCTGGATGCGGTACGGGGGTGGGAACTGAGTACTTAGTACACCTCAATCCCAAAGCTCAAGTTGTGGGCATAGATTTGAGCGGTGGTGCTTTGGCGGTGGCAAAAGAGCGCTGTCAGCGATCGGGTGCCGATCGAGTCGAGTTCCATCACCTCAGTTTGTACGATGCGGGACAACTCCCCGGTCAGTTTGACCTGATCAACTGCGTGGGCGTACTCCACCACTTGCCCGATCCAAAGCGGGGTATTCAGTCTTTGGCGGCGAAGTTAGCGCCTGGGGGACTGATGCACATTTTTGTCTATGCAGAACTGGGACGTTGGGAAATTCAGCTGATGCAGAAGGCGATCGCTCTCCTTCAGGGTCGATCGCAAGCGGGGACACCTGGGCCACAAGATTACCGCGATGGTGTGCGAGTGGGACGGCAAATCTTCGCTGCTTTACCAGAAAATAACCGTATTGTCAAGCGCGAAAAAGAAAGATGGTCTTTGGAAAATCAGCGCGATGAAAGTTTTGCCGATATGTACGTTCATCCCCAAGAAATTGATTACAACATCGATACTTTATTTGAATTAATTGATGCTTCTGAGTTAGATTTTGTGGGATTTTCTAACCCGAAAAGTTGGCAGTTGGAAAGACTTTTGGGTAAAAATCCGGAACTGATGAAACGGGCGGAAGTATTGAGCGATCGCGAACGTTATCGATTAATTGAATTATTAGATCCGGAAAACATCACCCATTACGAATTTTTTCTGGCACGTCCCCCTTTACCTAAAGCAAATTGGTCATCGAATGATGCGTTATTGGCGGCGATTCCAGAACGCAATCCTTGTATGGATGGATGGCCGAGTCGGTGTTTATTTAATTACGATTATGAAATTGTAAATTTGTCAGAAATTGAGTTTAAATTTTTGCAAGCTTGCGATGATAATTCCAAACATAAGGACGGGCAGAATGCCCATTCCACAAGAACAGTGGCAGATATTTTAGCAGAGGTAAAATTGGGTGTGGAAGAAGTGCGATCGCTCTTATCTCAACAACTGATTTTGCTAACGCCAGAGAAGGAAAAATTGTAGCTCAGACACAGGAATATAAACTGTCAGGAGGTGAGGAGTTAGAACAGCATTTGACTCGGATGCTATGAGTCTTGATGAGTTACGTCGATATGTTCTCAATCTTTGAGAACATATCGATATCTTCTCCAAATATATCTGTCGTTCAAAAGCGACATTTCGACGAGCATTATAAATTTGGATGAGACAGATTGGGAAGAAAAATTGAGCATGAATCAAAGAAATCAAACCTGTTGAGGGTTAATCAGACAAAGCTTATATTCGCGCTCGCTGTTTAATAAATAGTTATGCTGCTGTCGGTTCACTAAATTCTATGTCTAATCAGAATAAAGCAGAAAAACGAGGGTTCGGTATGACTGGCGGAATGTACAAGCGATTTGGTGTCACCCTTATCGAAGCTCCAATTGATGTTGTCAGTTCTGCTCTTTCTAATTATTTCCGTGGTGAATGCTGCATAGATATTTTTTCCGCAGATTTGCAGGAGAAAGAAAAGCGTTTTCTCTGGCAATATGTCGGACACAGTTGGACAATTTGGTGGGGATTCGCACGCGAAGAGATAGCTTTTGCTCTGGCGCTTTTTCTTGACACAAAAGCTATTGTGCTTACCCATCAAGGTACAAGTGGCTGGAGTGAATTCAAAATGTTCTACCAAGACAAATTTGTCGAACACTACCATTTTGGATTTGATGACCGCGAACCAAATGAGAAGATTGGCGATCGATTTTGGGGTGCTGGATATTGGGATATAGAAATAGTTCAAGAATGTGTTTATCCTAGTAGCCCTATCCCATCATGGTATAGACACCTGTTTTGTAGTACGCTGAGACAGGTAACTGAAGAAGAAATGCGAATGTCGTTGGCAACGATGTCATCTAAATTCGGGTTTTTAGATGCGACTTTTCGATACTACGGGGCTTATCTTCCAGACAATCAGGAAACACCGCTGGCATACGATCGCGCCGATTCAGATTTTCAGTCAAACCGTGCAGATTTTGAAAGGATTGATGCTGTGTCGCTACCGAAAGAAGCTTTTTATTGGCAGAATGTTCTGCCAGTGCCAAGTAGGGTGTCATAGCAATATCGATGGCTCGATCGCACGTTGTATGGTAAACATCAAATTTTTATATGTCTAGTGTTTGGGAAAAACGATCTATCCTTTTCCCCATCAGTGCAAACATCAAAATTAAACGGGTAGCAGATAAACTTGTAATGGAAACCAAAGAACTAACAACAAAACCTGCCCCTACTGCGTTTTGAATGCAAATGAACTTAAACAGACAGAGCAAAATCCCAGACATTCTGAAAAATCGCGAAGCCGAACTGTTGTCAGAGTGGCTGAAAGAGCAAATGGCAACAGGTATCCGTAAAGACTTGTATAGGGAAAGCGAACTGCGCGAAGAGTGTAAAGAATTCCTCGACTTGTTTGCAGAGGCTGTCCAGCGAGGCAACTTAACCGAGATCCAATCGGCTGAGTGGCGTGGCGTGCGGGATATGCTGGCTGCCATTTCGCGATCGCGCTCTCAGAAAGGCTTCAGCCCAACAGAAACAGCCAGCTTTGTATTTTCCTTTAAGCAGCCCTTGTTCCAGCGCCTGCGTCAGGAACTCCAAGATAACGAAATTCTTGTCGAAGAAATTCTGTCTGCTACCAACCTCTTAGACAAACTGGGTCTGTGGACAACCGAGATTTATCAGAAAAGCCGCGAAGAGGTGATCCTGCGCCAGCAAGAAGAGTTATTGGAACTCTCAACGCCAGTCGTAAAGATGTGGGAAGGCATTTTAGCCTTACCGATCATCGGCACCCTGGACAGCGCCCGCACCCAAATAGTGATGGAATCTCTGTTGGCGAAAATTGTCGAGACGGGTTCGCAAGTTGCCATCATCGATATTACGGGAGTGCCCACAGTCGATACGCTGACGGCCCAGCACTTATTAAAAACAGTAACTGCGGCTCGTTTAATGGGGGCTGATTGTATTATCAGCGGTATTCGCCCTCAAATCGCGCAAACAATAGTCTACTTGGGTGTAGATTTAGCGGATATAACGACTAAGGCGACGCTAGCGGATGCTTTTGCCCTGGCTTTAAAACGATCGGGAATTGCGATCGGACGCTAACAGTCCGCTATTTGAGGAGTAAAAAAGTATTATGGAACGCATCCCCATACTGCAAATGGGCGAATTTCTCCTTGTGACCATTCAAGTAGATATGCACGATCGTCTAGCGATGACTTTACAAGACGACCTGACCAACCGCATCACCCAGACAAACGCTCGCGGTGTACTGATCGATATTTCGGCACTGGAGATCGTGGATTCGTTCATTGGGCGAGTACTGGGAAATATTGCCAAAATGTCCCGCATACTCGATGCCGAAACGGTTGTTGTCGGAATGCAGCCAGCTGTAGCCATCACTCTAGTGGAATTGGGGCTCTCCCTCAAAGGCATTCGCACTGCCTTAAATGTGGAAAAAGGTATGGCTCTCCTGCGAGCATCGTTAGGAGATTCTCTAGGGGGAAACATAAATGGTGATGCAGGGGCATGAAGTTATGGGCATCAACTCCTCCTCAGATATCGTGCTGGTAAGGCAAGCTGTGCGAAAATGGGCTGTAGAATTAGGTTTCAGCCTTGTAGACCAGACTAAGATCGTCACGGCAGCAAGCGAACTGGCACGCAACACGCTCGACTATGGCGGTGGCGGCACCGTTAAACTGGAAGCGCTGCAACAAGAAAGCCGTCGCGGTCTGCGTCTGACTTTTGAAGACTCCGGGCCAGGTATTCCCGATATCGAACTGGCGCTCAAAGACGGCTTTACCACCGGAGGCGGACTCGGTATGGGGTTAAGCGGTTCCAAGCGACTGGTCAACGAATTCGATATCTTTTCCCGTGTGGGAGAAGGCACCCGCATCACTATTACAAAGTGGAAGTAATCAATTATGAGCGATCCCGTCGCCTTGTCGATCCTAGAGTCCAGTCAGGCTGGTGATGCGCGACGGATCGCGATGAGCTTAGCCAGTCGTCTCGGCTTTGACGAAACCGAAAGAGGAAAAGTAGGCATCGTAGTTACCGAGATAGCCAATAACTTGGTTCGCCACGCTAGGGAAGGTCAGCTGCTGCTGCGTTCCCTCACAAAAAATAACATTGTCGGTATCGAAATTTTAGCCCTAGATAAAGGGCCGGGAATGATTGATGTCGGACAGTGCCTGCGGGATGGTTATTCGACGGCAGGCACTCCTGGCAATGGTTTGGGCGCAATTATTCGCCTTTCTGCTTTTTTTGATATTCATTCTGTTCCCAATGTCGGCACGGTTTTATTAAGTCATCTTTGGGCGACGCCTATACCCACCAGCTCACCAAACAGCAATATAGAAATAGGTGTAGTGTGTCTGCCAAAAACAGGTGAGGAGGTTTCCGGTGATGCTTGGGCGATCGAACAATACCAAGATCGCACTCTGCTCCTAGTCTCGGATGGTTTAGGCCACGGCCCTCTGGCAGCCCAAGCGTCTTTAAAAGCGATCGAAATTTTTCGAGAAAATGCCGACAAAAGTCCGGCAGGAATTATAGAAGCCGCTCATCAAGCCCTCAAAAGTACGCGGGGCGCTGCCATAGCGATCGCTCAGCTGGACTTGGCAGAACAAAGCCTTCGTTTTGCAGGGGTGGGAAACATCTCTGGCAGCGTTATTTCTGATTCTGGTCGCTACAGTATGGTTTCCCACAACGGTACGGTCGGACACGAAGTTCGCAAAATCCAAGAGTTTGTCTATCAGTGGCCAAAAGGAGGGCTTTTACTAATGCACTCTGATGGTTTAGGGACACAGTGGCGTTTAGATCGCTATCCTGGTTTAGTAGCGAAACATCCCAGTTCGATCGCCGGAGTTTTGTACCGCGATTTCAACCGGGGACGCGACGATGTAACAGTCCTAATCGCCAAAGAGAATTAAATTAATTTTAAATTTCAAATTTTAGATTGGAAATTTAATTTTTTAATTGAAACCTAAAACCCTAAATCTCACATCTATCCCGGCAATGACTACTCTCCTAACTATAGAAATACGCTCCGAACAAGATGTGGTAATGTCACGTCAGCTAGCGCGAGAAATTGCACAAGCTTTGGGATTTGACTCCCAAGATCAGACGCGCATTGCCACCGCAGTATCTGAAATTGCCCGCAACTGTTTTCAATACGCCAAAGGCGGAAAGGTTGAATTTTGGGTGGAGGGTCATGCGCCTCCAATAGCTGCGTCTTTTCAATATAGTTCTGAGGCACAATTAAATATTGCCGCCCCAAAAGTCAGTTCAGAAGCCTTAAAAGGCTTACCTAAGCGCGAGCAAGTGCTGCTGATTTCTGTTGAAGATAAAGGAACGGGAATCCCCAACATTAAACAAATTTTAGACGGAAACTACAAATCCCAAACTGGTATGGGATTAGGTATCGTTGGTAGCAAGCGGTTAATGGATCGCTTTGAGATCGAATCTTCGCCCGATGATGGCACTAAAGTGGTGATGGGCAAGAATTTACCAAAAAGAGCCGCTATACTTACAGCAAAACGCTTGGCGGAGATTACACAGCAATTAGCAACAAAATATCCAGAAAATTCATTTTCTGTTTCTGGAGAAACAAAATTTTTAAGCCGCCCCACGAGCCAACTCTTTGAAGAAATTAAGCGTCAAAATCAAGAGTTGATTAGGACTTTAGAGGAATTAAGAAAGCGTCAAGAAGAGTTGAATCAGATCAACCGGGAATTGGAAGAAACCAATCGCGGTGTTGTTGCTCTGTATGCAGAGCTAGATGAGAAAGCCGAATTTTTACAGCGAGCGAACGAACTCAAAACACACTTTTTGTCGAACATGAGCCACGAATTTCGCACACCGCTTAATTCGATCTTGTCTCTGTCTAGAATGCTGCTCGATCGTTTAGATGGTGAATTATCTGCCGAACAAGAAAAGCAGGTCATATTCATCCGCAAGTCAGCAGAAAGTCTCTTAGATTTAGTTAACGATTTATTGGATTTGGCCAAAGTTGAAGCCGGAAAGATTGTCGTTCATACGAGTGAATTTGAAGTAAGAGATTTATTCGCAACTTTACGGGGAATGCTGCGTCCTCTTCTGAGTTATAATTCTTCTATTTCATTAATAATTGAAGAACCGAAGGATATTCCTACCCTTCACACCGATGAAGCGAAAGTAGCCCAAATTCTCAGAAATTTTATTTCTAATGCTCTGAAATATACTGAAAAAGGTGAAGTTATCGTTAAAGCAGTAAGAAATGGCAATAATGTAGTATTTTCTGTAACGGATACCGGTATTGGGATTGCGCTCAAAGATAGAGAGCGAATTTTTGAGGAATTTATTCAAGTTGATTCTTACATTCAAAAGCACGTTAAAGGAACTGGTCTCGGGCTATCGCTATCGCGCAGATTAGCTGAATTATTGGGAGGTAGTGTATCGGTCGAGAGCGAACTCGGTGTAGGTTCCACATTTTTCGCTACGATACCTCTGGTTTACGGAAATGGGACAGAAAGAGAATCAGCAGCCAATACGAATTGGCAATTAAATTCGATGTGTTCTCCTATACTGGCGATCGAAGATAACGAAGAAACACTTTTTACTTATCAAAAGTATTTTGAAAAATCTATTTATCAACTTATTGCAACACAATCGCTGAAAGAAGCGCGATATGCACTTAAATTTTTTAAACCAAAAGCCGTAATTTTAGATATAGTTTTAAAAGAAGAAAAAGAAAATGCCTGGGATTTTATCTCGGAAATCAAGAGCAAATCGGCAATTCAAGATATCCCAATTTGTGCGATAACAGCTGTTGATAACGAGCGTAAATGTCTGGCTTTAGGAGCAGATGCGTTCCTTAAAAAACCAGTGGAGCGTCTGTTGCTTTTGAACAAAATAAACGCCCTGATCGAAGCAGATAAACAGCAGAAGTTGTTAGTTGTTGATGATAATGAAATAGCCCGCTATCTCCTCAAGGAAATTTTGCACGAAGCAGTTAGAGATGGAAAAGTAGCAAATTGCGAGTTTTTAGTTGATAGTTATCCCAGTTCTCAATCTGTAGGGTGTCTTTCGCTAACTGAGCCAGCGAGCTTACCATTTCCGATCGTCATTGAAGCAGATTCCGGTTCTAGTGGCATCCATCTGGCGCAAGTGGAACATCCCGCTTGCATTTTTCTAGATTTGGTGATGCCAGACATGAACGGTTTTGAGGTTCTAGAGCAACTAAAAAGCAATCCCGATACCAAAAATATTCCTGTAATTATTAATACTTCCAAACATCTCGTAGAAGAAGAAATAAGTTATTTAGACAGTCGTGTAATAGCAATTTTGTCTAAAGAAAATTTATCCCACGAACAGACAATCGCTTCTTTCCGAGAAGCACTTACTTTAGCTGGAATAGTTGTAAAGAATTATTAGTTTAGGAGAATTGATAATTAAATTTAGTCATGATGAGCGAGATATAACGGCCAATAAAAACGCCAAATGTTAAATGATTGCCTTTGCCCAAATTGCCAATTACCAATACGATTATGCCTCAGAATCATCAAATTAAAATATTGCACGTAGATGATAACGAAACCAATCGTTATGTAGTTGCTCGAACCCTTCGCAGTGCTGGATTTGAGGTGGAAGAAGCTGGCACGGGAGCATCTGCACTGCGCTCAGTAGGAGAGGAACAACCCGACTTAGTTATTCTTGATGTGAGGCTTCCAGATATAGACGGATTTGAAGTCTGCCGCCGGATCAAAACTAATCCTGCTACATCTTTTATTCCCGTGCTGCATCTATCTGCTAGCTTTGTGAAAAGCGAGGATAAGGCACAAGGTTTAGAAGGCGGTGCGGATGGTTATTTAGCTCAGCCGGTAGAGCCGATCGAATTGCTAGCTACCATTAAAGCATTGCTCCGTATCCGAGAGGCAGAAGAGTCCGCATTGGCTTTGGCGAAAGAATGGCAAACTACTTTTGATGCCATTAGCGATGGAGTTTGTTTGCTAGATGCGGAAGGAAAAGTGCGGCGCTGCAACAAAGCGATGTCCCAGCTTTTGGGAAAACCGGAAACCGAAATTAGCGATCGCTTCCATCAAGAAATATTGGAGAGTATCTTGGGAAGTATGGAAGAAACTTCCTTCACTCGCGTTCGACAAACTCGGTGCCGAGAGAACGCACAGGTACAGTTTCAAGAGCGATGGTTTTCCATCACCGCAGATCCAGTATTCGATCGATTAAAAGCTTTTAAAGGTGCTGTATATATTGTGGCTGACATCACCCAGCGAATTCGCGCCGAATCAGCCCTCAAATCAAGCGAAGAACGGTTTCGGATGTTGTTGGAAAATGTAGAAGATTACGCTATTTTCTTCCTGGATACCGACGGCTGCGTTACGAGATGGAGTGCTGGTGCAGAAGGTATATTAGGTTATAAAGAAGCAGAAATTGTCGGAAAATCCGGCTCGATTATTTTTACACCTGAAGACCTCAAAAGCGGCGCGGACAAGCACGAGCTGGAAAAAGCAATTAGGGAAGGTCGCGCCGAGAACGAACGCTGGCACTTGCGAAAGGACAGCAGCCGCTTTTGGGGGAGTGGCATTGCTACGCCTTTACGAGATGAGACGGGACAGTTGCGCGGTTTTGCCAAAATTATGCGCGATTTTACGGAACGCAAACGCACTGAAGACGAACGGGCCCTGTTGCTTGCCCGGGAACAGCACGCACGCGCTGAAGCAGAAGCTGCAAACCGGATGAAGGATGAGTTTTTGGCTACGCTTTCCCACGAATTGCGATCGCCTCTAAATGCTATGTTGGGATGGGCTCAGTTGCTCAACAGCCGCAGGTTTGATGAGTCAACCACAAAAAAGGCGATGGATATTATCGAGCGCACTGCCAGGACACAGGCACAATTGGTTGACGACCTGCTAGATGTTTCGCGGATTATTCAGGGTAAGCTGCGTTTAAATGTCCGTCCGGTCGAACTTACTGCGATTATCGGATCGGTTCTGGATACGGTACGCCCAGCAGCCGAAGCTAAGGAAATTTTACTCGAGCGGGTTCTCGATCCTGCAACTGGCTTGGTTGCCGGGGATTCAGACCGCTTGCAGCAGGTAATTTGGAACTTATTATCGAATGCGATTAAATTTACACCCAACGGCGGACGAGTTGAGGTTCGACTAAAACGAGATAATTCTCAGGTTGAAATTACTGTCAAAGATACGGGAAAAGGTATCAGCCCGGATTTTGTACCTTATGTTTTCGATCGCTTTCGTCAAGCAGATAGTTCGATGACTAGGCAATACAGCGGACTCGGCCTCGGTTTGGCTATTGTACGCCATTTGGTGGAACTGCACGGCGGAACAGTTCATGCCGAAAGCAAAGGAGATGGTATGGGAGCAACATTCACCGTCAGACTTCCCATTATGCCGATGCGCTCACAAGCAAGCAGCGAACAAGAGAGGATATCCAAAGTCGAACCCGTCCTACCTTTTGATAACCCTCCAGTTCTCAACGGTTTGCAGGTACTTGTGGTAGATGATGACGCCGACACGCGGCTGTTTTTGGCCACAGTACTGGAAGAATGCGGTGCTAAAGTAACCGTAGCTTCATCGGTCAGGGAGGCATTCGAGTTTATTCAAAAGTCGAAACCGCATATCCTCGTCAGCGATATCGGGATGCCGGATGAAGACGGCTACAGTTTAATCCGCAAAGTGAGAACGCTCTCGCCCGAACAAGGGGGACGCATTCCCGCAGCGGCGCTGACCGCTTATGCTAGAACTGAGGATCGGACGCGATCGCTCTTAGAAGGTTTCCAGATCCACATCCCCAAGCCTGTCGAACCAGCGGAGTTAGCCGCCGCCGTCGCTAACTTGGCCGGAAGACTTTGAAAAGTCAAAAGTCAAAAAGGGGTTAGGGATTAGGGATTAGGGGCTAGGGAAAGTCTATGATTCAAAATTTCTCCCTTTTCCCTCTTTCCCTCTTCCCTCTTTCCCCTAGCCCCTAACCCCTAGCCCCTAACCCCTAGCCCCTAGCCCCTAGCCCCTACCCATCACCAACTCGAAGATTAATTTTATTTTAAGTATTGTTACTTCAACGTGATATGATTTGTTTTGGCTGATCGAAGCCAAGTCAATTTGTCGGACTGATTTGCAAGTCCCCGAACCTTGTCAGACTCATCTCATCAACCCACCAGCACAAATGGGGAAGTTCTGCAACCCGATTCGCCGAAATCAAAACCCAGCGAATCAATGCAGGAATACTACAGCCTGCAACAAGAGTTGCTCGTAGCTACCCTAGCTTGCACAGGGATTATTTTTATTTCTGTGTGGATTTTTTACAACCTCAACATTGCCCTAAACTATTTGATTGGGGCGTGCACAGGTGTGGTTTACTTGAGAATGTTGGCTAAAGATGTTGAGCGACTTGGCAACGAGAAACAGCGTCTGAGCAAAACTCGGTTCGCCCTGTTTATTGGGTTGATTATAATAGCAACTCAATGGCGTCAGCTACACGTTATCCCCATATTTTTGGGATTTCTGACATACAAAGCCGCGCTCATCATCTATACAGTGCGAACAACCCTGCCTTCTGACTCCAAATAAGTCAGATACGCTGGGAATCATCCCCAAACTCGTATCTTGGGAAAACTTCCTGAACGGAAAAATGCTCAGTGTCTTAAATCCCTTTAATTGTTTTACACTTGCCTCATTGGAAGTAGGACATCACTTCTACTGGGAGTTGGGCAATCTGAAAGTGCATGGGCAAGTTTTTCTCACCTCCTGGTTTGTTATCGGTCTTCTGGTGCTAGCTTCTCTAGCGGCTACTAAGAACATCCAGAGAATTCCCAGCGGCATACAAAATTTTATGGAATACGCCCTGGAATTTATTCGGGATTTGGCTAAAAACCAGTTGGGAGAAAAAGAGTACCGTCCTTGGGTGCCCTTTATTGGCACGTTGTTTTTGTTTATCTTCGTGTCGAATTGGTCGGGAGCTTTAATTCCCTGGAAGCTGATAAAGTTACCAGAAGGAGAGCTAGCTGCCCCCACTAATGACATCAATACCACAGTAGCCTTGGCATTACTAACTTCACTGGCGTATTTTTACGCTGGTTTTAGTAAGCGCGGTTTAGGGTACTTTAAGAAGTATATTGAGCCGACACCGGTTTTATTGCCGATCGCGATTCTAGAAGATTTCACCAAGCCCCTTTCCCTCAGCTTCCGTCTATTCGGGAACATTCTGGCGGATGAACTGGTAGTAGCCGTGCTGGTACTCCTAGTTCCTCTGTTTGTACCGCTGCCAGTGATGGCGTTAGGTTTGTTTACTAGCGCAATTCAAGCCCTAGTATTTGCCACCTTAGCAGCCGCCTACATTCACGAGGCGATGGAAGGGCATGGTGGTGAAGAGCATGAGGATCATTCTCATTAGGAAAGATTGCAGAAATAAGGAAGAATAGAATTATTCATTCTCCTTTTCTCGCATCTGACAAAATATCCTCAGTTGATGAATTTGGTGTTTTGGATTAAGTAAAAAATCTCAAATCCAATTCGCGCCAAATCGAAAACCCAAAATCGTTTGTTTTGTAGTCAAGGTAAGTAAAAAATCATGGATCCATTGATTGCTGCTGCTTCCGTTTTAGCTGCTGCTCTAGCAATTGGTTTGGCTGCTATTGGCCCTGGTATCGGTCAAGGTAATGCGGCAGGTCAAGCTGTGGAAGGTATTGCTCGTCAACCTGAAGCTGAAGGCAAAATTCGCGGTACTCTGCTGTTAACTCTGGCATTCATGGAATCCCTCACCATTTACGGTCTGGTAATTGCCCTGGTGCTGCTGTTTGCTAACCCATTCGCTTAAGAAAAGTTTTGAGTTGGCAAATCGGGAATTTTAGATTTTAGATTTTAGATTTTAGATTGAAATAAATCTAAAATCTGAAATCTGAGATTTAAAATTACCCAATCGCCAACTTCAGTCCAGTAGTTGTTAGATACTGTAAAAAATGTTTGACTTCGACGCCACGTTGCCTTTGATGGCAGTGCAGTTTCTACTGTTGGCGGTTGTGTTGAACGCGATTTTCTATAAACCGCTGACCAAGGCATTAGACGATCGCGATAACTATATCCGCACCAACGAAGCTGAAGCTCGCGAACGCTTGGCTAAAGCTGAGATGTTGGCCAAGCAATATGAGGAACAGCTAGCGAATGCTCGCAGGCAAGCTCAAAATGCGATCGCGCAAGCTCAGGACGATGCTAAGAAAATCGCCGCTCAGAAAATTGCTGAAGCTCAAGAAGAAGCTGCGGCTCAACGAGTAAAAGCTCAGCAGGAAATAGACGAGCAAAAGCAAGCAGCTATGCAAGAACTCGAGCAAAGAGTAGATGCTCTGAGTCGTCAGATTCTCGAAAAAATCTTGGGGCCTGAATTGGTCAACAGATAGATCTACACCCTTGTTCTGTCACCGTTTGCGCCTATAGAAATAGGCCCTTAGCGGAAAATGCAAACTATTAGAATACTCAGCCGCAAAAGTGCGAATAGCCTTGTAAGTGCAGGCGAAAAATCATGATATTTATGCACCTATATATCATGATTCACTCCCAATTTATCCTGTGGTTGTCCGATCGGCCTTTGCGATCGGCAGGTACTGCTGGGGCAAGGCTTATTTAACACCAGAGGATAAAAAGTAAAACACTTATGATTTGCAGGCGAGATACCTGTAATTTAATCGTGGGTAGCGCTGCTCGACCTGCGTGTTCGGTCAACATGGCTTAGTCACGATCTGAGGGGATTTTTAGGAGCGGTATCATGGGAACTTTGTTATTACTGGCCGCAGAGGCTCACTCAGCAGGTGCTGAGATGGCTCATGCAGCTGAAGAAGGTGGTTTTGGCATAAACTTTGACATCCTCGAAGCCAACCTGATCAACCTTGCTATTCTGATTGGCGTACTGTTTTATTTTGGGCGCAAAATATTGACCCAAACATTATCAGAAAGACGCTCCAGAATTGCTGAGGCAATTACAGAAGCAGAGCAACGGCAACGGCAAGCAGCTGAAGCTTTAGCAGATCAACAGCAGAAATTAGCTCAGGCGCAAGCGGAAGCAGAAAGAATTAGGAAATCAGCAGAAGAAAGCGCTCAAAAAGCCAAAGAAGCAATTCTGGCTCAGGCAGCGCAAGATGTGGAAAACTTAAAGAAAACAGCTGGCCAAGAATTGCAAACAGAAGTAGAGCGAGCAAATGCAGAACTGCGCCAGCGCGTAGCAGCATTAGCTATGCAGCGAGTTGAAAATCAGCTGCAATCAATTTTAGATGAATCCGCTCAACAAAGATTAATTGACCGCAGCATCGCCAGCGTAGGAGGTGGATCGTGAAGGGCAGTTTAATTAGCGCTGAAGTATTGGAGCCTTATGCCGAGGCGTTGATGTCTGTCGCGCAATCCCATAACCAAGTAGATAAGATTGGAGAAGATGTCAGCGGCTTGTTGAGTCTCCTCCAAAGCTCTCCAGAACTGGGGGATTTTCTGTCAAATCCCATCATAGAAGCAGAAGCGAAAAAAGCCGTGTTGCAACAGTTGGTGGGCGAGCAAGTTCATCCATACACGATGAATATTTTGAAGCTGCTCGTAGATCGGCGACGCATCATGTTTTTGCAGGGAATTTGCGAACATTTCCAAGATCTGCTGCGCCAAATTAAGCAAACAGCGTTGGCAGAAGTAACCTCAGCTGTCGAACTTTCAGAAGCACAGCGACAAGCGATCGTCGAGCGGGTAAAAGCCCTCTCCGGTGCCCAGCAAGTTGAATTGAAGACGGAAATCGATCGCGATTTAATTGGTGGTGTCATCATCAAAGTAGGGTCGCAAGTGCTGGATGCCAGTTTGCGAGGACAACTTCGTCGCATCGGAATGCGCCTGAGTGCAGGATAAGTCAATTTTAGATTTGAGATTTTGGATTTTGGATTGGAAGGCAATCGGCAATCTGGAATCTGAAATTTGAGATTACCCAACTATTAACTAGCAACAACTGACAACAAAAATGATCAGCATCAGACCAGACGAAATTAGCAGCATTATTAGCCAGCAAATTCAGCAATACGGTACAGAAGTTCAAGTTTCTAACGTTGGTACCGTGCTGCAAGTGGGCGACGGCATTGCCCGGATTTATGGCCTGGACAAAGTAATGGCAGGCGAACTGGTAGAGTTTGAAGACGGCACGATCGGCATCGCGCTCAACTTGGAAGAAGACAACGTTGGTGCGGTATTGATGGGCGAAGGTCGCAACCTGCAAGAAGGCAGCTCGGTAAAAGCTACCGGCAAAATCGCTCAAGTGCCGGTGGGAGACGCTTTGATCGGTCGCGTGGTGGATGCGCTCGGTCGTCCGCTCGACGGGAAAGGAGAAATCCACACATCGGAAAGCCGCTTGATCGAATCTCCCGCACCCGGTATCGTCGCTCGTCGATCGGTTTACGAACCCATGCAAACTGGGATTACCGCTATTGACGCGATGATTCCCATCGGTCGCGGTCAGCGCGAGCTGATTATCGGCGACCGTCAAACCGGTAAAACTTCGATCGCAGTTGACACGATCATCAACCAAAAGAGCGAAAACGTGATCTGCGTTTACGTTGCGATCGGTCAAAAAGCTTCCACAGTCGCCAACGTGGTCAACGTCCTCCAAGAGAGAGGAGCAATGGATTATACCATTGTGGTTGCCGCTAACGCCAACGACCCCGCCACTCTGCAATACCTCGCTCCCTACACCGGTGCCAGCATGGCCGAGTACTTTATGTACAAAGGCAAGCACACCCTGATCATTTACGACGACTTGTCCAAGCAAGCCCAAGCTTATCGTCAAATGTCCCTGTTGCTGCGTCGTCCGCCAGGACGGGAAGCTTATCCCGGAGATGTGTTCTACCTCCACTCCCGTTTGTTGGAACGCGCCGCTAAGTTGAGTAACGATCTGGGCGAAGGCAGTATGACCGCACTGCCGATCATCGAAACTCAAGCAGGTGACGTATCTGCCTACATCCCCACAAACGTGATTTCCATCACCGACGGTCAGATCTTCTTGACTTCCGACCTGTTCAACTCTGGCTTGCGTCCGGCAGTTAACCCAGGTATCTCGGTATCGCGGGTAGGTTCAGCCGCTCAAACTAAGGCTATGAAACAGGTGGCTGGTAAACTGAAGCTGGAACTGGCACAGTTTGATGATTTGGCAGCTTTCGCTCAGTTTGCTTCCGATTTGGATAAGGCTACTCAAGACCAGCTGTCCCGGGGTCAGCGCTTGCGCGAACTCTTGAAGCAACCTCAATATTCGCCGCTGTCAGTTGCCGAACAAGTGGCAGTTGTGTACGCTGGTTTGAATGGCTATTTGGATGACCTGGCTGTAGAACAGGTCGCTCCTTTTGCCCGGTCTCTACGGGAATATTTGAAAACCAGCAAGCCGAAGTATATCGAGCTGATTCAAACTGAGAAGAAGCTGGGTGATGAAGCAGAAAAGCTGCTGAAGGAAGCGATCGTCGAAGCTAAGAAGACCTTCCTGGCAACAGCCAAGTAATTTTGGATTTTGGATTTTGGATTTTAGATTCAATCCAAAATCCAAAATCTAAAATCTAAAATTTAAAATCTAAAAAGGGATTATGGCAAATCTAAAAATAATTCGCGATCGCATTAAGTCGGTCAAAAACACCAAAAAAATCACAGAAGCAATGCGGTTAGTGGCAGCAGCTAAGGTGCGTCGCGCCCAAGAGCAAGTAATTGCCACTCGCCCCTTCGCCGATGCTTTGGCTCAAGTTCTCTACGGTTTGCAATCTCGCTTGCGGTTTGAAGAAGCGAACCTTCCCCTACTCAGACAAAGAGAAGTACGATCGGTAGGTCTGTTGGTAGTTACAGGCGATCGCGGTTTGTGCGGCGCTTACAACACCAACGTCATCCGTCGGGCCGAAAACCGTGCGAAGGAACTCAAAGCAGAAGGCCGCGACTACAAGTTTATCCTGGTAGGACGCAAAGCGGTTCAGTATTTCCAACGTCGCAACCAACCTATTAGCGCTACATTCTCCGGATTGGAACAAATTCCCTCGGCGGCGGAAGCTTCTCAAATTGCCGACGAACTGCTATCTTTGTTCCTTTCCGAGTCGGTGGATAGAGTTGAGTTGGTTTACACCAAGTTTGTATCTCTGATCAGCTCTCGACCGGTCATTCAAACCCTGCTTCCCCTCGACCCTCAAGGTTTGGAATCTTCAGATGATGAGATTTTCCGCCTCACCACCAAAGGTGGTGATTTCGAGGTGCAGCGGCAGAAAGTCAGCACCGAAGTCCGCAGTTTCCCCAGAGATATGCTGTTTGAGCAAGATCCTGTCCAAATTCTGGATGCGCTGCTGCCATTATACCTGAATAACCAATTGTTGCGGGCGCTGCAAGAGTCCGCTGCCAGCGAACTCGCCGCTAGGATGACGGCGATGAACAATGCCAGCGACAACGCCACCGAATTGATTGGTTCGCTCACCCTGTCGTACAATAAAGCACGGCAGGCATCAATCACGCAAGAATTGTTGGAAGTTGTGGCTGGTGCCGAAGCTCTAGGTTAGGAGTATCTTCAACTTTCCACCCCCTGGTTAACAGCGCCTGGAATCCCAGGTGCTTTTTTTTGCGATCGGTTATAGGTTTTGAGTTTTTTAGCGATTACGGATTATATCTTACTTATGAAGCGCTAATTATTCGCAACGTTAAAGCTCTCGTTTGACTAGCTTTTTTTGCTGAAACAGGTTTAGAACGGATTTTAGAAGATGTATTTACCCGGCGTTCAATAGATTTTATTTTAGAAAAAATAGTTCATTACAGCAAATGGACTTATGAAGAATTAGAAGAGGTTTTGGCTGATAACCGGGAAGATGTTAAAGCTTTATACGCTTGGGGCAATCACAATTCTTTAAATTATCCACCTTATTATGAAGAATTCTGAATAGTCAACTAACCTGCGGATTCTGGGGAGGCGAGGTTTTTGTAACAGTACGATATTTGTACTATCATCAAAAAGCTGGTTTAAAGTTCCTCCTCTCATGTCAGAAGCAGATCGAAAAACTCAAATTTGGGGAACACCTTTACAAAAGGGAGTTCAGCGTTTACTCCTGTTAGGTGCGGGAGAATTGGGTAAAGAAGTTGCGATCGAAGCGATGCGATTCGGTTTGGAGGTGATTGCGGCAGATTATTACAGCAATGCGCCTGCAATGCAAGTTGCCCACCGCGCCCACGTCATCGATATGCTTTCCGATGCTAAACTGCGCTTTTTGGTGGATTTGGAGAAACCGGATTTAATCGTACCGGAAATTGAAGCGATCGCCACTGAAACTCTCGTAGAATTGGAAAAAGAAGGTTGGCGGGTGATTCCCACCGCACGCGCCACCAATCTGACGATGAACCGCGAAGGCATTCGTCGCTTAGCAGCAGAAGAATTAAGTTTGCGAACTTCGCCATATCGTTTCGCCGATACAGAAGAAGAATATCGAAATGCGATCGCGCAATTGGGTTTGCCTTGTGTGGTAAAACCAGTGATGAGTTCTTCTGGAAAAGGTCAAAGTATCATTCGCACGGAAGATGAAATTGCACCTGCTTGGGAATACGCCCAAACTGGCGGACGTACCCAGAAGCAACGGGTAATTGTGGAAGGATTTGTGGAATTCGACACCGAAATTACTTTGCTGACCGTGCGATCGATCGAAGGTACGTCTTTTTGTCCTGCGATCGGACATATTCAAGTTAGCGGTGATTATCGAGAATCTTGGCAACCTTGTATATTAAATCCAGATACTCTCCTTCAGTGTCAAGAAATCGCGCACAAAATTACCGAAGCTTTAGGCGGTTGGGGCATATTTGGCGTTGAATTATTTATTGCTGGCGATCCGAATGGGAAGCAAACAGTTTATTTTAGCGAAGTCAGCCCGCGTCCCCACGATACTGGTATGGTGACAATGATTAGCCAAAATATGTCCGAATTTGAATTGCACGTCCGGGCGATTACGGGTTTGCCAATTGGCAATATAGAGTTGATTAAAACTGGTGCTTCTGCGGTAATTTTGGCTGACGAAACAGGAGATAATCCCCACTTTACCGGAATAAATGAAGCCTTAAAAGTGCCCACAAGTAAATTAAGGTTATTCGGTAAACCAACAACTCGCAAAAATCGTCGCATGGGTGTAGCATTGGCGCTTGGTGAAACCGTCGAAGAAGCTAGACAAAGAGCGAAAGAATGTGCCTATAAAGTGAAAGTTTTGCCATCTGCAAATTTGTAAGTTATATCGCATTCAGGTGACAATTTTTATCTGAAATATTGTGGCTCGAATGCGATCGCCTCCACAAGAACAAAATTGCATAGGCTGGCTATTTTTGGTGCATCTCAATCCATTGCACGAAAGTTGAGGTCGTCTCCCTGTTTGGTTTGCGTAAATTCCTCAGTGCCAAGGCGGCATCTGCACAAGCCCAAGATTCCTCATCCTATTATTGAAGAGACTGCAAGCGCCAGCTTTAACAAATTTTATGATTTTTCCTCAGTCTTGAGAGCGAAAATATTAGGAACACGTTTTATTAAAAAATGTTCGGCGATCGCAACTTAAAAGTTGTACAATCCTGACACTCAACTTTTTTCAGAGGAATCAACAATCGTGAAGCCCTTTAACTTAATAGCTGCCTCTACAATAATGGCAGCAACTATCTGGGGATTTACAGCAACTCAAAGCCAAGCTGATGTAAGTGTCAAACCAGAAAGCTTACAGCGAAACTCAAATTCTGCTTTACTGGCTCAAACTGTTGCACAAAATTCAACCGAGGTGCAAAAATTTTTGTTGCAAATGCAACAGAATCCCCAGATGGTTCAGCGAGTGCTACAGCTTTCACAAGTAAATCCGCAGTTGATGCAAGTGCTAATCCAAAGGTTTTTACAACGGAATCCGCAGTTACTTCACGAATTGAAAAAAAATCCCCAAGTAGTGCAACAGCTGCTCGAAGATAATCCGCAGCTAATAGAAATATTCAAACAAAATCCAGAGTTAAGGCAACAGCTTCAGTTAGATAGAACGGTAATTCCTCAAAGTTGAGTATAATTCGCTGGAAAAACAGTGGTGTGAGGTTGATTAAACAAAGTAGAAGTCCCGGCGCAGCCTATGCGATCGCCGTTCCTACTTTCATGAGGGTGCAAAGCAGTTTTTGTGAGGATAGGCTGCCTGAAATTACTTATGAGCGCAATAACTATTGATCTCTTCGACTAAAGCTTTATCTTTTTTCCTCACCTGGGTCAAAAATTTAAGCCCTGACTTTATGGCTTGTGCATCTTGCCTTTGGATAGCACCAGCTATTTTTCGGAAAGATTTGCCGATATCGCGATACATGATCGCAAAGCTCGATCGCATACCTTGTAGTTTCTCATCCTTAACTTCGATTGCTTTGAGACTAAGAGCCACCTTGTCAAGCTCAACAGCTGCCTTAATCAATGCTGACGGTTTACCTGTCTTGGCATCTTTGGTAACTGCGTCAGCCTGATTGATTATATTGCTGAGCTTATTGCACTGAGTAACTTTACTTTCACCGCAACTAACAACCAGACAACCGATCGCGACAGTATGCGGAAGGATGACAGCATACCGAGAAAAGCGCATCCCCGATCTCCTAAAGCGTTTCTGCAAAGTTTTTGAGAGCAAATTTAAATAAATCCGTTCTAGCTCCTGCTTTCGCCCATCTTCGCCATCAAGCGCTCTAAAGCATCCGTAAGATACGCCAGTTGTTCTAGCGACTGCTCTTGATTTTCCGCTAGAGTTTGCAGCGCATTACCCAGCGCTAAAATCTGATAACCTTGCTGTTCCACTTGTTTAGCTTGTTCCTGCGCTTGATACGATAGAGCATCTATCCGCTCAGTCAGACGGTCAACTGTCTCGCTTGTAGCGATTACAGTTTCTGCCATCTGCTCAAAAATGGACTCCAAACGACTGATTCTGACTTCCACTCCTCACAACCCTTTCTTAACTCACCTTACTTGCCACCGATCGGATGTGGCTGTAGTTTAGCTGACTCTACAAGCGAATTGCCAACCTTTGCAGGGAGAGGGCAGAGGGGTAGAGGGAAATTTTGACTTTTGGCTTTTGACTCTTCCAGCCCCCTCTTCCTCAATCCGTAGAGGTACTCAAAGAACGTGCCTCCCCTTTTAAGTAGAATCCTGATTTATACGGACAAACTTCACAATAACTTTACAAAAGCTGGCAATATGAGCGGAATCGATGAAGATTTAGCAAATTGGGGCTGCCGATCGTGTCGCTTCCGAAAAAGTAACTATACGATTTGGATCGAATCTAAGTGATTTTACGGTTGTCTTATTTAGGAACCCGTTATGATGAGCCATCCAGTACTGTCTCCGAGCGTTATTCCTTCAGCAATATCTACATCCGTATCTTTTCCGGTGCATTACTACGTACATCCTTCGGCTAGATCCATTTTTAAACGTTTACTGGATATAGTGGGCAGTACAGTAGGTTTACTGATCCTGGCAGTGGTTTTTGTGCCGATCGCGATCGCAATAAAACTTGATAGTCCCGGCCCTATATTTTACACCCAATACCGCTGCGGGCTGCGGGGTCAAGCTTTTAAGCTCCGTAAGTTTCGCTCGATGGTCACAAATGCCGAAGCCCTGAAATCGCAGATTAAGAATGAAGCTAAAGGGCTAATCTTTAAAAATGAAAACGACCCCCGCGTCACCAGAGTAGGCCGTTTTTTACGCAAAACAAGTCTAGACGAACTGCCGCAATTTTGGAACGTGTTGGTAGGTGAAATGAGTTTGGTTGGTACTAGACCGCCCACCTTTGATGAAGTCGCTCATTACAACGAGCATCATTGGCGCAGATTAAACGTTAAGCCTGGTTTGACAGGTGAATGGCAGGTTAACGGTCGTTCTTCGGTCAAGGATTTTGAAGACATCGTTCTGCTAGACCTACGCTATCAAACAATTTGGACTCCTTTGTACGACATCGCGTTAATTCTCAAGACTATCAAAGTTGTGCTTGCTCGGAAAGGCGCTTGTTAAATAAGACAAAAGTATTTCCAGACACAGCCTGGAAACGAAGGCCAAAAATATTTTTGACTTTTGACTTTTGACTTTTGACTTTTAACTTTTATTTGTGCCGTTTCTGATGCCATTGCCAAGCGTGCAGTAAAAACTCCCGCAAATCTGGGTACTGAGGAGACCAGCCCAGATTTTTTCTTGCTTTATTGTTGATTTAGCTCAAAATAATTTGTCTGGCTTGATTTTGACACTCCTCGGTCTAAAGACACGAGGATTCTTGCTTCATAGGGATGCCAATAAATTTACCCGAACTCTTGCATCTTCACCGTTTGCCCAACGGCTGCGAGTCCTCGAATGAGAACTACTTGAGCGGCTGCAACATCTCTATCAGTTGTATAGCCACAATTTGAACAAACATGAGTACGTTTTGAAAGTTCTTTCTTGCCTGTCTCAACATCACAACTGGGGCAAATCTGGCTAGTTTTACGGCTGTCTACTTTTTGAAAATAGACATCACGTTTTAAACAAGTTTGCTCAAGGATATTGAAGAATTGACCGAACCCTGCATCTAAACAATGCTTAACTTTCGACATTGGATGGATAATGCTGGTGTTGGGCAATACGACCTATCTGCTCTGACCAAGGATTTAGCCAAACAATTTGCTTGGTGTTCAAAGCTCAATGCCAGTGCTAGACAAGCTAGTGCAGAAAGATCGTGGGCAAGCATTAAGCGGTTTTATGATAACTGCAAAAAGCAAATTCCGGGCAAGAAAGGGTATCCTCGCTTTAAAAAGAATGTCCGCTCAGTTGAATATAAAAAAAGTGGATGGAAATTGTCAGAGGACAGGAAAACTATCACTCTGACGGTCTGCAAGTGAAAAACTTGGTAAAAAATCATTGTCTTGCTAAATCAATTAATGATGCCAGTTGGGGAATATTCACTAATTGGGTTGATTATTATGCGAAGATTCATGGAATTGTTTGCGTGGCAGTTGCGCCACAATACACTTCCATTAATTGTTCTAATTGTGGTGAAGAAGTCCGAAAAACACTTAGCACCAGAACACATAAATGTTTGTGTGGTCTGGTGCTAAATCGCGATCATAATGCGGCACTAAACATCTTAGCCAAAGGCTTAGAAATGCTTGGCATAGTATTACCAAATACGGTGGGAAGAACCGAAATTAACGCTTGGGGAGAAACCAACCTCTGTCTAATTGGGGTAACTCAATTAGATAAGTTGATTCGTTGAACCAAGAATCCCCATCCCCTTGTGGGTGGGGAGCTTCAAAAAGAGAAGCGTGCGCTAAGTTTGCCCCTGTCAAGTCGTAACCGTTCACGGGGTACAGGTAGCGTTTAAACTAATCAAAGAACGCTACCTGTAGTTTTTTGATTAGTTTTTAAATAGCTTATACTGTCAATAAATCACTTTTTTTAGATTTTATTGATAATCATATTTTCAGCTTAAAAAGCTGAAAGGGATATAGAGCATACGCTTGAAGCTATTTTACCCCCCCTGAACGGTTACGTCAAGTCTGCTTCCGTCAAGCTTACGTTGGCTGCTTGGAGTTTCGCCCCATTCAATTTTGCCTCGCTGAGGTTCACCCCATTTAGGTCTATTCCTGTCAGGTCAACACCATTCAAGAACGCGCCCGTCAAATTGACATTATTTAAGAAGGCTCCGTAGAGTATTGCGCCACTCAGTCTGACACCGCACATATTGGCCCAACTCAGGTTGGCTCCCTTGAGGTTAGCTCCCCGCAGATTGATATTTTCTAAATTTGCGCCGCAGAGATTAGCTCTCTCCAGATTAGCATCTCTAAGATTAACACCGGTAAGATTTGCGCCGCTAAGTTTTGCCCCGATCGAGTTACACTTCACCATAAAGGCACCACTGATGTCAGCTTTAGTTAGGTCTGCATCTTCCAGATGCCCTTCACTAATTTTGACAAAAGTCAGATTTGCCCAGTTTAAAAAAGCTCCACTCAAGTTTGATTTTGTCAAGAACGCCCTGCTGAGGTTGGCTCCTGTCAGGTTTGCTCCCGATAGGTTTACTCCGATTAAGGTAGCGCCACTCAGGTCAACTCCTCGCAGGTCAACTCCAGCAAAATCTCTCTCTCCCATCTCATAAAGCCTGAGTATGAAGCTACGTTCCATATTGTGACAGCTCCCGTTGCTACCGTTTTACCCTTAAAAAATCTACCCTCAGATAGGGGGAATAGTTCGTAGAAATAGTTTTGGGTTGATTCTTTTCATACTTAACTCAACCAACCCACTTGGATATTACTCTGGCTTGCCTTCAGAAAGGTTTAAGAAAAAAGTTGATTTGTCAAGTAATCTTAAGAAAATCTATATATTTGTGCCGTAAGATCCCGGAAGGTAAAATTTCCATGTTTGTACTCATTACTTTTTAGCGATTTTGTGATTTCTATAATTAGAACTGACGCGAACGGTCATGGCTAATGGACGATCGATCGTTCGCGATCGCGCTCCTGCCCCTCTGCACCTCTGTTCCTTTCTGGGTTCCTCTTATCCTTATACCTCATGCTCGATACTCTCGATCTAGACCTTTCCCTCGATAAAACTACTTACCGATCGCAAATCGAAACCTTGATGGAGAATTTGCGATCGCTCCAACAAGCTTGCTGGGAGAAAAAATTGCCCGTCATTGTCGTCCTAGAAGGTTGGGCGGCGGCGGGTAAAGGTGCCTTAGTTAAGAAAATGGTGGGATACATGGACCCGCGTGGGTTTGCAGTCCACCCGATTTGGCCTCCCAGCCCAGAAGAGCAAAAATACCCATTTTTGTGGCGATTTTGGCAGAAGCTACCCGCCCGTGGCAGCATCGGATTTTTCTATCACAGCTGGTACATCCACGTTTTGGAAGACCGCTTGTTTGAACGGGTAAAAGAAGGCGAAGTGCCGATGGTGATGCAGCACATCAATGCGTTTGAGCGACAATTGGTGGATGATGGCGTAGCGATCGCCAAATTTTGGATTCATTTGAGCCAAAAGGAATTGAAGCAGCGACTGAAAAAATACGCTTCCGATTCCCTACAATCCTGGCGGGTGCGCCCCGAAGACTGGCAACAAGAGAAAAATTACGACAAGTACGTCGCTCTAGCTGAAGAAATGCTCGTTCACACCAGCACTGGGCCATCTCCCTGGACATTAGTCGAAGGCGACTGTCAGCGGTGGGCTAAAGTCAAAGTCCTTACCCAACTAAGCGCCACCATTACAGAAGCACTCGATCGACTCCACTATCGAACACCTACACCAATTATCCCGCCCCAGGAGCAACTCAACCCATCCGAACCGAATTTGCTGGCTCAAGTAGACCTAAATCAGAGCTTATCGCGGACGGAGTACAAAAAAGAATTACTGCGAGAACAGGTGCGCTTACGCAAACTACAGCAAAGCATTTACGAACAGCAAATCCCCATTTTAATTTTGTTTGAAGGTTGGGATGCCGCCGGCAAAGGTGGCGCAATCAAACGACTCACCGACGTTCTCGACCCCCGCAGCTACAAGGTTAACGCCTTCGCCGCACCCACAGATGAAGAAAAAGCTCGCCAATATCTGTGGCGATTTTGGCGAAGATTACCCACCGCCGGCACAATTGGCATTTTCGATCGCAGCTGGTACGGTCGAGTATTGGTAGAGCGAGTCGAAGGTTTTGCCACAGAAACCGAATGGCGTCGCGCCTACCAGGAAATCAACGAATTTGAAGCCCAACTCAGCAGCGATGGATATGTCTTGGTCAAGTTTTGGCTCCACATTAGTCAGGAACAACAGCTAGAGCGGTTTCAGGAACGGGAGAACGACTCTTTTAAGCAATATAAACTCACTAGCGAAGATTGGCGCAATCGGGAAAAGTGGCCTTTGTACGAAGTAGCGGTGAATCAGGCAATTCAGCGTACCAGCACGCCCACAGCTCCTTGGACGTTGATTGCAGCGAATGATAAGTACTACGCCCGTGTTAAGGTAATTCAGACTGTTACTGATGCCATTCGGCGCAAGCTGAAAAATCGATAGTAGCTAATTGCAGAGTTGAGATTTCAGATTTCAATTTGAAATTGTCAATCTGCAATCTGCAACTTGTCATCTGAAATTACCGCCTTGTGAGGAAATGCCGCCATGTTTTCAACGCTAACGCAGATTATGCTTGTGGTGTTGATCGGTACTATTACTTGGCAGGCGCTGGTAAAAGGAACTGGTAAAGATGCCAAACCTAGAGACTATTTGGCTTGGGTTGGTTTGGTTCTAATGCTGTTCTTCTTGATTTTGTCGTTTATAACGCCGAACGATCCAGCAGTCACAACATTTGGCAGCATTCTCACTTTTCCGCTAAAACCGCTGGGCTTGTCAATTTTGTTATTGTTTCTAGCATTAACGGGAGAGATTAAAAAGAAAGAAAAAACGATCACCCCCAAGGGAATGAACCAAATTTGGATAGCTTTTCTGATTTTGACAATTTTCAGTTTACCCTTGATGGCTAACTTGCTGGCCAATCGAGTTCAAAATGATGCGATTATTGGCTTTCAAGCAGCTTTGCGGCGTCCGCAAAAAGTTGGGGCGATCGTTTTGTTGGGCCATTCGGCAACTCAGCTGAGTTTGTTGGCTCCCAATCAAATTCAACTCAACGATCAAAGCGATCGCATCCTTCAAACCGTGCAAGAATATCAAAGGCAGCTAGACTTGAACAATTTTGCCAAAATAATTGTCAGTGCTGGCCCTAGATCGGGTTTCGACAATGCCCCCAACCAGTCCAATCGTCCCGAAGCCGACAAGATTGCCGTAACGTTAGAAAGTTTGGGTATCCCGCCACAAGATATCTGGCGCGAACGTACTGGCTTAGATGTCCGCAGCAGTGCAGAAGCGGTGAAAACGCAATTTGTCGATCGGGGTAAAATTAGTAAGCGCGTTATCCTCGTTACCTCTGCATTAAATATGCAACGCGCCAGACAGACATTTGCTCAATTGGGAATTAGTACTATCCCCAGTCCCGCAGGTTTCTACTCCCTGCAACCCGATTCTACTCCCCGCCTGAGAGTGAGTAGCACCCAAAAAGGAAGTTGCGACACCTTGAGCATTACCATCAGCAACGCACGCAAAGTGAGAATTTCAGACTTTGTACCCAGCGCAGAAGGTCTCCTGATCAGTACCCGCGTCATTAACGAATTTTGGACATCCGTTTATTACTTCTTGCGCGGGTGGCTGGCTCCGACTCTGGATGCTATCCCCCAACTGAAGGATTTTGGATGTTAGCAGATGCAATTTTGCATTTTAAATATTAGATTTTAGATTGGGGATACTTTGTGCGCCTAATCAAAAACTATCGAACTTGACCGAAAATGATGGGATTCAAGCCCCGTCCTTCTAGGACGGCTTTTCCTGATTCCTGATGAGCGATCCAAAATCCAAAATCCAAAATCCAAAATCCAAAATCCAAAATCTAAAATCTAAAATCTAAAATCTAAAATCAAAATGGCTCAATCACGGCTGCAAAAACTGGCTGCGTACCTGCGTCCCCACTGGCAACAAGTGGCACAAGGCATTTTAGCTTTATTCATTGTCAACGCATTGGGGGTTTACATCCCGATCGAGATTCGCAATACAGTTAACGACCTGCAAGAGATATTAAAATCCCATTTAGGATTCGATCGCATTTTGCAAGCTGTCGTTTTGCTTCTAGTATTGGCAACAGTGATGTGGGGGATTCGCGTCGGCTCGCGGCTCTTAATATTTGGCGTCGGTCGTCAGGTAGAATTCGATCTCAAACAAAAGATTTTTCAACACCTGTTAAAACTGGAACCCGCTTACTTTGCCAAAAACACAGCTGGAGATTTAATCAATCGCGCTACCAGCGATGTCGATAATATTCGGCGTTTATTGGGATTTGCGGTCTTAAGTTTGGCGAATACTTTGTTTGCTTACGGACTGACTTTACCGATCATGCTGTGGATCAACTGGAAACTGAGTATAGCCGCACTCGCGGTCTACCCATTCATGTTATTAATTGTGCAACTGTTTAGCGATAAACTCCGCACTCAACAGTTGGCGGTGCAGGAAGAACTTTCCAATCTCAGCGATTTGATCCAAGAAGATATGAGCGGGATTTCCTTAATTAAAATCTACGCGCAAGAGGAAAACGAACGCCGCGCTTTCAGTCAGTTAAACGAACGACTTTTGCAAGCAAATCTCCAGTTAGCTAAGACGCGGACTACTTTGTTTCCGCTGGTAGAAGGTATGGCTTATATCAGCTTGCTGGTATTGCTGTGGCTGGGTGTGGGAGCAATAGCACAAGGTTCGATTACAATTGGCGGCTTTTTGGCTTTAATTATTTATGTGGAACGTTTGGTTTTCCCAACGGCGTTATTGGGTTTTACTATTACTACTTATCAACGGGGAGAAGTTAGTATCGATCGCGTGGAATCTATTCTCACCGCCGAACCAAAAATAAACGACGAAGCCGATGCGATTTCTCTGCCTCTGGCACAGGTAAAAGGTAAGCTTGAGGCTCGCGGTTTGAGTTACACTTATCCCGGTGCGAAAACTCGTGCTTTAAATAATATTAGCTTGAAGATCGAGCCTGGAGAAACGGTAGCGATTGTAGGGCCGATCGGTTCCGGTAAATCAACTTTGGCTAATGCTTTACCTCGCTTGTTAAATATTGCTGAGGGTAGTTTGTTTTTGGATGGCTACGATATCACTGAGTTAAAATTAGCAGATTTGCGGAGTGCGATCGCTTACGTTCCCCAAGAAAGTTTTCTCTTCAGTACTACCATCAAAAATAACATCCGTTACGGCGATCCCGTAGCCGAACAGCCAATTGTAGAACATTCAGCCAAACAAGCCCAAATTCATCAAGAAATTCTCTACTTTCCCCAACAATACGAAACCATTGTCGGCGAACGCGGCATCACTCTTTCCGGCGGACAAAGACAGCGATCGGCACTTTCTCGCGGTTTGCTGGTGGATGCTCCGGTATTAATATTAGATGATGCTCTTTCCAGCGTGGACAATCAAACTGCTACTGCTATTTTGTCAAATTTGTCAACAGGAACAGAACGAAAAACAGTGGTTTTTATTTCTCACCAAATGTCTGCGGCAGCAAGTTGCGATCGCATCTTTGTCATGGATAAAGGTGAAATTGTGCAATCTGGCACTCACGCTGAATTAGTGCAGCAAAAAGGTTTGTACCAGTCACTTTGGAATCAGCAAAAGCTAGAGGAATTGTTGCGATAAATTTCAGGCTTTCCTGTTTTTGTGGTGATAAGCTAAACTTATATAATCGTAGGGTGGGTTAGGCACGGGCAATCTAAAAGTCAAAAGTCAAAAGTCAAAAGTCAAAAGTCAAAAGTCAAAAGTCAATCATTCAAAATTTCCCCTCTTCCCTCTTCCCTCTCCCTCTTCCCTTTCCCTCTTCCTATCCCTTTCCGAGCGTGCCGTAACCCAGCATCACGATTGACTGTAACAGTGACAAACATTTTTCCCCGTAAATCCGAAAGAGCCTGCTGTACCAGCCGAACACCCATCCATCGGATTTTCAATACCATAGAGCGAAACGCTTGACAAGAAAATGCCATTGGTTTACCATAGTTTTCGTGAACCGAAGCGGGAGCCAAAACCTGGGGAGGTTCACGAAAAACGCCAGAACCTTGACAATTAAATAGTTTCAGCGTTTGGCTAAAGGCAATAGTTGCAATTAATTTGCAATAAGCGAGCCTGAAATGAGGCAAAAAATGAGGTTCACGAAAAGTGCCTTCAGAATGCCTTGTTTGTCTGGGTTTCAAGGGCCAGTCTTTCAATCAACAGAATCCCGGCAACGGGATTGAAACGATTTTTTTGAGCGGGGAGCTTCCGATCGCTAGCTTTCAATCAACAGAATCCCGGCAACGGGATTGAAACGCGATCTTATCGATCGCAGCTTGCGGGTCGGCATTTTTGCTTTCAATCAACAGAATCCCGGCAACGGGATTGAAACATCAAAGTCGGGGATAGCTATATCACCTAATAACTTCCTTCTTTCAATCAACAGAATCCCGGCAACGGGATTGAAACCTAAAAAGGTAGTCATACATAATAATAGTTTCCTACAACTTTCAATCAACAGAATCCCGGCAACGGGATTGAAACAGGAAACTTAAATCGAAGAATATATGGTTTTAAGTTACTTTCAATCAACAGAATCCCGGCAACGGGATTGAAACTCTAAATGTATGCTCGCCCTTTTTTGTGATAGGTATTTGCTTTCAATCAACAGAATCCCGGCAACGGGATTGAAACGACCCCCATACTAGGGGGGAATACCCATTGATTTTGATCTTTCAATCAACAGAATCCCGGCAACGGGATTGAAACGTGCTACCTGTGGATGGTTGTTAGGAACTACAACTTTCAATCAACAGAATCCCGGCAACGGGATTGAAACTTGATATTCGGTGCTAAAACATACCACTGTTTATCTAACTTTCAATCAACAGAATCCTGGCAACGGGATTGAAACCGATCCCGCGCTTGTGCAGAGTTTGCAAGCAGAATCTTTCAATCAACAGAATCCCGGCAACGGGATTGAAACGCTAGCCCCAGACCCATAGGGGCGCGGCCACCGAAGTGGTCTTTCAATCAACAGAATCCCGGCAACGGGATTGAAACATCAACTCGTAGCGATTTCTGGAAGCCCTACAAAGACTTTCAATCAACAGAATCCCGGCAACGGGATTGAAACACCGCCAATTCTTTCCCGCCGCCCTCGCCTTCCCCCTTTCAATCAACAGAATCCCGGCAACGGGATTGAAACATCTCACAGCAGATGGCGTTTCTCCCGGTTTGCCAACTTTCAATCAACAGAATCCCGGCAACGGGATTGAAACAAGCAAGATACTCGCTATCAACTAAATAACAATTACTTTCAATCAACAGAATCCCGGCAACGGGATTGAAACAAGAAGGTAAGCCGCCGCGACTTCGGGGGATGCGCTTTCAATCAACAGAATCCCGGCAACGGGATTGAAACAAGAGGTAATATGAATCTTAACTTTCTCGATCCATTGCTTTCAATCAACAGAATCCCGGCAACGGGATTGAAACATTGATTTTTTTAGCAATCTCCTTTTGGGTTGGGACTTTCAATCAACAGAATCCCGGCAACGGGATTGAAACCTGACTAATAACTAACGAAGGACACAAGCCATGCTAAACTTTCAATCAACAGAATCCCGGCAACGGGATTGAAACTCAAAAAAGAAATCCCTAATTCTCTTCTGATTTCCCCCTTTCAATCAACAGAATCCCGGCAACGGGATTGAAACCTTCAGCGGAAACACCTTTTTTAGCGGCGAGGTACGCCTTTCAATCAACAGAATCCCGGCAACGGGATTGAAACATTTTGGCTGGTGGAACAAGTGTAGGGGCTTGCACCTTTCAATCAACAGAATCCCGGCAACGGGATTGAAACTCGATACCAACAAATTGACGTATCGATACCAACAAATTGCTTTCAATCAACAGAATCCCGGCAACGGGATTGAAACATAGATATTTTGGTTTCATGTTAATGCTATCACCTCAACTTTCAATCAACAGAATCCCGGCAACGGGATTGAAACATAAACTCTAAACAGAACCCACAGTGATAGCCACCCGACTTTCAATCAACAGAATCCCGGCAACGGGATTGAAACTTAAAAAATGCCGACGAGAAAAACAGTGGCATCGTTACTTTCAATCAACAGAATCCCGGCAACGGGATTGAAACATCTGTATTCTGCTTTAAGGAATACAAAATTGCGTCTTCCTTTCAATCAACAGAATCCCGGCAACGGGATTGAAACCAAAATACTTAACGCAATAGAAAAGCTTGAAACTTTCAATCAACAGAATCCCGGCAACGGGATTGAAACCCAGGTCAAGAGGCCGATGATATTGGTTCCGACTTTCAATCAACAGAATCCCGGCAACGGGATTGAAACGCTTGCGAAAGTGCTGCGAAAGCAGAAGTCGAACTTTCAATCAACAGAATCCCGGCAACGGGATTGAAACTAATATTTGCCCCCATATTCAGAGGGCAGTCCTTGATGACTTTCAATCAACAGAATCCCGGCAACGGGATTGAAACCCATCTGGGGAAAACAGAATAAATTCGTCCCAACTTTCAATCAACAGAATCCCGGCAACGGGATTGAAACACTGCGCGAAAATCGCAATGGAATTACATTTGATATGGCTTTCAATCAACAGAATCCCGGCAACGGGATTGAAACATCTACGCAACGAAATCAAGGAACATATCGGAGAAGAACAGATTGGAGCTTTCAATCAACAGAATCCCGGCAACGGGATTGAAACTAACTTGAAGCCCAAAGAGCTATCTTTAGGGAAATAGGCATTCTTTCAATCAACAGAATCCCGGCAACGGGATTGAAACAGATCGTTTTGCTTTGTGCTAGAAGCACACTGCTAACTTTCAATCAACAGAATCCCGGCAACGGGATTGAAACAATACGCTGGAAACCGTTGCTATAACTAAATTCTTACACTACCGATGCAACCGAACAAGCCAAACGATGAGAACGCAGCAGCTAACTAATTTTACTCTGATTAATTCGAGCTACCCATGCTTCGCTATCATCAATCGTCAAGATAATCCTTTTATAGGATTCATCCTGTAATTCCAACGTCAAATAATCTCGATCTTTTGTGACATACCAGAATTCCTTCCCCCTACGGCTGTAATAAGTTCCCGCCTTAATTACTCCTGGCAAAGAGGTTCCTGGTGCGCGAATTTCCGACCAACTACTTTGCGGTTCCGCCGATGTCGCGCTGGTGATATGACTCAGCGGAATTTCCCAAATTTTATTTAAAGTAAAAGCCCAAAGTTGCTCGTACCATTCCAACTCAAGTTTTACTCGATCGCCAACAATACTAATATTCATCTCTGCCTCTGCTTGCTTGGACGAAGCATTCGCGTTTGAATTGATAATTTACGATCGTCAACTATCTGCACGAATGCTTAGCCCCTACTAAAAAATGTCTAAAAAGCGAATACCCGGTAAAGGCACATCTCTAATATACCGATTAATTTGACTTGCCGCCGCCATACCCGAATTTAAAGCACTTTCTACTAAGTTTCCACCACACCAATCACCGCAACATATCAAAGGTAAAGATATCTCCGCATCCAGATAACTTGACTGCCAAAACTGACTGGGAAAAGCATAGCGCCACCTGTGAATTTGATACCATGCTGGCGCATCTAGCCAAGATAGATTTAATTCTGCTGTCGCCGTAGCTAACAAATGGCGTGCAGCAGCATTTAAATCTTCTGCATCTAAATAATTTTGAGCAAATGCAGCACTGCTGTGCATCACAAATACTGGAAATTCAGCGTTGCGGCGCTTGCTGCTATCCAAACCGATCCAAGCAATGTCGGAATTATCTGCAAAAACAACAGAATTCCAATCTAAATTTAGCTCTGCTTGGGCTGGATAGCCTGCCATGACCGCCAAACAGGGATCGAATTCGATCGCTCGCAGCTTATCCACAAACCCAGTTGGTAAAATACTCTCAGCTAATGGCTCCAACAACATCAAAGCTTGCGGCGCGGGAATTGCCACGATCGCTGCTTTGGCTTTTACCGCTTCTGGGATATCATCGACCTTAGCCTCAAAATCCAGACGCCAATATTTGTTATCTGTAACATTAATTGCCCGGACTCGTTGATTTAGCTTGATTTCCAAACCAGTAGCGAGGAATTTCGCGATCGCACTCATTCCTTCTGGCGCAACATAGTGGGGGATTTTGGATTCAGGGGAATAAAATCTGTCATTCCAAGTCTGGAGAATGTGGCGATCGCATAACACCTTTACAAACCTTTGCAAAATCTCCCCATTCGGTTCCAAGTAGCGCAACCCGTGATCGGCGCTTTTGCCGTATAATCGGCGCGTCGCCACCCTTCCTCCCACACCGCGAGATTTTTCCAGCACCACTACACTGTATCCAGCTTGCTGCAACTGTTGCGCCGCAGTCAAACCGGCTATTCCCGCACCAATAACCGCAACATCAAACACGACTTGACAACCTCCCGCGTAGAATCAATAGAAGTAGAATAAGGGACAGCAAAGAATCTGGGGTCCTGGAGGGTTCGACTTTGGATGAACTGAGATCGGTACTGGAGTTGGCTACAGAAGAAGAATTGCAACAACTGACGGCAATTCTGTTTTGTCGCCGATTCAATCCCCTAGACTATGTTGGCACGCCCGATCCTATAGAAGTACAAAGCCAAGATCGCGAAGCTTGGCTGGATATGCTAGAGCAAAGGTTTCGCTTTTTGGCAGCGGATGGCTTGACGGTATTGCGGGGACGCACACAGGAGGTAACCTATCGCCAAGTTTTAATCCAGGTGTGTCGTTATCTTAAAATTCGCTACTCCAACAAGCTTTCCACCACAGATATAGAAGCAGAGATATTTCTCCATCTGCTGAAACGAGCTTGGAAAGAATTACCCGCCGCAGAGCAAAATGCCTTAACTGTGCGAGTGCAGCAAAGTCTGGCAGAAACTCAACTTTCCGAACCGTTACCGCTTTCCGTGCAGCGCGATCCTTTCGGTTGGCTGATCAAAGGTGGTAGCGCTTTGGCAGTTAGTTCGATCGTCAAACCGATGTTGCTGCAACAGATGGCCCATCAGTTTGCGCTTCACTTTGCCAGATACCAAATTGCCAGGGAAGCAGCCGTATCTGGAGGAGTGGCGGCGATGAACAAGTTTCAAGGCTATATGATGCTTCAGGCTGCTGAAAAGGGTATGGCTTTGAGTGCGGCGCGATATACTGCTGTCCGCAGCGTGTTTGCATTTTTAGGCCCAGCGCTGTGGACTTGGTTTTTTGCGGATCTCGGTTGGCGAGCGATCGCCACTAACTACGCCCGCATTATACCCACCATCTTCGCCCTAGCACAAATTCGCCTCACTCGCTCGGAATGTTGGGAAATAGCATGAAAATTTTAGTTTTCAGATTTTAGATTTTTGATTGAACATGAAGCCAAAATTCACAATCCAAAATCTAAAATCTTTTTCCGAACCTCCCTTACAGCTATGGTGGAATTTTGCCCAGCTAGGTTTGTTGATTTTTCCTTTATTTCCAGCTGTAGGAGCAGTCGGAATTGCCCTCGCAATACTGGGTACTGGCAAGCAAAAGTTTAATACGATTATCCGACGTCCCCTCAACTGGGGAATCGCTCTTTTTAGCCTTTTACTCGTCGTTTCTGCGAGTTTGGCTGCTTATTCTTCAGAGGCTTTTCTGGGTTTGGCTAATTTTTTACCGTTTTTCTTGCTGCTTATCTCGTTCGGCGAGTTAATACAAACACCCGCTCAACTGCGGCGATTAGCTTGGATTATAGTTATACCTTCTGTTCCGATCGTAATTCTTGGCTTGGGTCAACTATTTTTAGGTTGGGCTAGTTCGGGTTTATTAGCAAATATTTTAGGTTGGGGTCTCACAGCGACTGGCAATCCTCCAGGTAGAATGGCGTCCGTTTTTATGTACGCCAATATCCTCGCCGCTTATCTGACGATCGTTTTCATTCTCGCACTTGGGCTGTCGATCGAACAGTGGCAACTCGCTAGGAGAAGAGCGGGAGAGGCGGAGAACGGGGGAACGGGGGAGCGAGGGAAGTTTCCCAATTACGGGACGTTATATTTGATTGCGGCGGTAATTGGCAGTGCGATCGCGATCGTCTTCACTAATTCTCGCAATGCTTGGGCGATCGCACCTCTGGCCTGTCTCGCTTTTTCAGTTTACCTTGGTTGGCGTTGGTTATTAGCGGCAGTCACAGGAATTGCAAGTATTATTCTCGCCGCCGCTTTTGCGCCATCACCGATAAATCAATTCCTGCGAAAAATAGTCCCCGCTTTCTTTTGGGCGCGTTTAACAGATCAAAATTTTCCCGATCGACCTTTACCTTATTTGCGAACAACCCAGTGGCAATTTGCTTGGTGGATGACACAGCAGCGTCCTTGGACAGGTTGGGGATTAAGAAATTTCACGCCACTTTATGTAACAAAATATGCCACTCCCGACAATCCTATTTGGTTAGGTCATCCCCATAGTTTGTTTTTGATGCTAACAGCAGAAATCGGCATTCCTGCGACAATGCTGTTTTGTGTTTTAGTCAGTTGGATGATTGCGCGAAGTATTTTGCTATTGCGAGATTGGCCTGTAAATAATCAAGATAGATTAATTTTATTCAGTTTTATAGTTGCTTTTTTAGGCTGTAGTTTATTTAACACCGTAGATGTAACAATATTTGATTTGCGCGTCAATACATTCGGATGGTTGCTGTTAGCCGCAATTGGTGGAGTGGTTTATAGCCAAAGTGGAAAATGATTGCCAATATCAGATATCGGATTTTAGATTTACAATCACTTTAGTGGGGGATAGTTTCCCATCCCCCTATTTTCTGCATCTCTATCTGTTCGCAGGCAACCAGATCGCGAATTCTGTTCCTTGTCCGGGAACAGAATTTACATCAATTCTTCCGCCATGTTTTTCAACGATGATTTGACGCGCGATCGCCAATCCCAAACCCGTACCTTTTCCTACTGCTTTCGTGGTAAACAAGTGGTCAAATATCTTTTCTTTGACCGATTCAGTCATGCCGCAACCATTATCTGCAATGGCAATTTTTACCCGCTTGTTTTCTACTGATGTGGTAATTGTAATGAAGTTAGGGTTGGCCTTGATTTCAGCAAAGCTTCGACTGATATTTGATTCATCCAAAGCATCGATCGCATTGGCGATCGTATTCATAAATACCTGATTGAGTTGTCCGGGGAAACACTCGATTAAAGGTAAATTACCGTAGTTGGTAATCACTTCAATGGCGGGACGTTGTTCATTAGCTTTCAGGCGATGTTTGAGGATTAAAAGTGTGCTATCAATGCCTTCGTGAATATTAAATGGCACTTTGCAGTCGCGATCGGCACGAGAAAAAGTACGTAAACTGGTACTGATATTTTTCAGCCGCTCGCAGGCTGTAGACATGGAATCAATTATCTTAGGTAAGTCTTCTAAGGTATATTCCAAGTCAATTTCTTCGGCATGGTCGAGAATTTCTTCGCTCCGATCGGGGAAAGTTTCTTGATAGAGTTGCAAGTGTTCGATTAGTTCGACAATAGTAGGTTTAGTTTCTTGGAGACTGGCAGCAATAAAACCAAGGGGATTATTCATTTCATGCGCTACCCCCGCTACTAAATTACCTAAAGCCGACATTTTCTCACTTTGGATTATTTGTAATTGAGCGTTTTGCAAGTTGTGTAATGCTTGTTCTAATTCCACTGATTTTTGCTGTAAGGCAAGTTCTGCTCGTTTGCGATCGCTAATATCTCGCATCACAACTACTGCACCAACTTTGTTACCCCAAGGATCGAAGATTGCTTGTCCGCTAGCTAACAAACTTCTCCGAGAACCTTGCTTAGGCGCAATTACCATTTCGGCATTTTCAACGATTTCTCCTTGCAAAGCACGAAACAGAGGAATTTCCGTTGTTGATAAGGGTGTTTGACCATCAGGTTGATAGAGTGAAAAATATTCTGCCCATTGTTCCGGCGGTAATGATTCCACTGGTAAGCCGTGAAATTCACGAGTTGCTTTGTTAAATAGAGTCAAAGTCCCACTAGCATCGCAGACAACAATTCCATCGGTAATATTGTGAATGATGGCATTCAAAAACTCTCTTTCCTTAGCTAGAGATACTTCGGTTTTTTGTAATTTTTCTAGTGATGCTTGTAAGGACTGAGATTTTTCCTGTTCTCGTTCATAAAGTTGAGCATTTTCTAAAGAAATAGCAGCTTGAGTGCAAAGTAAGTTGAGTAGTTCCACGCGATCGCCACTAAATGCCCCGGTTGTTAAATTATTTTCTAGATATAAAATGCCCATCAACTTCCCTTGATGCAAAATCGGGCTGCACAAGATACTTTTCGGCTGCTGACGGATAATATAAGGATCGTTGGCGAGAGTCGGATCGGCACTTGCATCCAGCAGCACAACAGTCTGCCTATTATGCTTGACTTTGTAAATCAGCTTGTGGGGAATATCTTGGCTATCTTCAATCGGAAGACTCTGCAAGATAACTGGCTTTGAACCTGTGGTAATTAACCCTTTGATTAACAGGCGCTCCTCTCGCAAGAGCATAAACACGCATTTATCAGCCCCTGCATTTTCGATGACAATAGAAAGCAATGCCGAGAGTAGTTTTTCAAATTCGATTTCACCTGAGATAGTTTGGGAAGCTTTGAGAATGGCTGCTAAATCAAAAGCTACAGAGACGCTGCTACTGCTGGAACTGGGAGAACTGCTGGAGCTACTCCCCAATGCGAAGATAGTTTCTTGAGTGGAGAGGGGAGAACGGATTTGCTGGAGGATGGGGGCGAGAAGTTTGGGATAGCATCGCTCCAAGTCGGCGACTTTGGCTTTAGCGCCCCAACGAGCATAGCCATAGTAGGCGTTCGTCATGTATTCGACAGCAATGCGTGCTTTACCCCAGTCGAGGTAAAATTTGGCGGCTAGTTCATTGGCTAGTGCTTCTTCTTGGATGTATTCGTTGGTTTTGGCTCCAATGATGGCGCGATCGTAATGTTCAATTGCTTCGGCTTTATTGCCTAAAACCCGATACTTTTCGGCTTCAACTAAATACCATTTATGCTGATGATTCATGGGCGCATTCTGCGCCCACTGTTGCAAAATAGTTTGATGGTCTTCCACCAAAGCGAGAAGTTCGGCTTGCTCCTGCTCTGGCTGTGTGGTGAAGAGTGCCAAATGCGTCAGAGCTGTATAGAAATGAAAAATGGGAATAAAAATCATCCCTGATACTGCCATTAAATACTGTTTGGCTTGGGTACTATATTCTAGGGCAGAGGTGTAGTTACCAAAAAAGTATGCCAGCATCAGTTTGTAAGTGTAAGCAATAGCGATCGCTGTGAGATCCTTGTCCTGATGGTGCTTAGGAATCATCAGCGTTTCATCATAGGCACTGCCAACTAAGCAATCTGACACAATCCGGGCTTCCTTCAAGTTATGTACAGTTTGCTGCGTCATATCCCAATAAGTCAGGGCAGAATGTTGTTTTATCTGCACTAAGACAGCCCTGTAATCTGCTATTTCCTGTTGCCAAATATCCAGTTCTAACCCCGCAAAAAGTTTGGCAATAAAGTAATTAAGCGAGTTATAGCCAGCGTTGAGAAAATCACCAGTTTCTATACCAGTTGCATAGCCATCTTTCATCGTCAGTATTGTTACCCTGAGCGATTCTTGATGATGTTGAGCCCAGGCCGAAAACAGCAGTAGAACTTTACATTTGAATTCCCCGACATTAAATCGATGCAGCAAGTTTATTGCTAATCGCCCAAAGCTATAGCCTGTTTTCACTTCTCCCAAAAAAGCACACAACACCATACTGTGAATCGCATACCCCACAGTCGAGGCTGGTGCATTGCCAAACTGGAGTGATAAACTCACCATCGTTGCACTCAGTATAGGTAGTAATCCCGGCATTGCCTGTAGAATCGGTGAAAATAATAATCCTAAGAGTTGCATAGCTGCCTGAGTCTGGCAATCGCTCATTACAGGTAGATCGACTAATTCCTCAATCCCTCTATCACCTTGAAGACTAGCTACGGTTTGCAGCGCTTTAGCAATTTTGGCTTCGTCAGGTGCAATTGGGAGTTCAATCCCCAATTGAAAGAGTGCATCTCTTCCGACTGCAATAGCTTCTAATATGTTGCCCTGGGCTGTCTGGGCGACGATTTGAATTTGGTAAATTTTAACTTGGTCTAAAATCGTCTCAGCTTTTTGTAACACCAGTGCTGCTATTTTTTCCATACCATCAAAATCGGCATTCAAATAAGCAGCTTCCGTAGCAGCAACATGGAGATTCAGAGCCAATTTATATTGCTCTTGCCAGCAGTTAGCTGTCAGTAACTCAATCCCTTTTTGCAGATAAGCTCTTGCCGCAGTGTATGCTGTAGAATTTCTGGCTTTCTGTCCCGCTTTTAAGTTAAGTTGAGCTAAGGCTTCTCGTTCTTGCGGTTGAGTAATTAACTCACTTCCTAAATTCAAATGCCCGACCAGATCGAACAGTTTTTCCTCTTGCTCTAACTCGGACAACTTTTGTTGAAGTAATTGTCCAATTTTTAGATGAGTTGCTGTTTTGTGTTCGTCGGGAATCAGGGAATAAGCAGCTTGTTGTACTCGGTCATGTAAAAATCGATACTTGGCTATTTGTTTAGTAGTATTTTCATTTGACACTACCAATCTCTCATTTCCTTCTCCCTGATAAAACTTATAAACATCGCCAATCGGCAAAATCAAGCCTTCTTGTAATGCTTTCCATAAATCCGCCGACGTTTCAATTTCTGATTTTTCTGAAACAATTGCCAAAGTTGAGAGATCGAACTGATTGCCAATACAAGCTGCTAACTGCAATATCTGTTGAGTTGATGGCGGTAGTTTTCGCAATTGAAAACCCATAAAGGCCACAACATCCTCTGTAACTGCTTGCTGGTTCACTTGTGCAATGTCACATTGCCATCCCCCGGCTCGATCGGGGGGAGTTGGAGGGGTGAATTGAATCAGTCGATCTTGATGTAATGCTTTGAGAAACTGGGTAGCGAAAAACGGATTTCCTTGAGTTTTTTGAGAGATTAATTGAGAAAGAGGTAATGCCAAAGTTTCTGGACATTTCAGTGTGTCAGCAACTAATTGATTTACTTTGACTTGACTCAATGGCTCTAAAGTAATCGTATTAATCGTTGCTTGGTTTTTTTGAATCTCACTCAAGGTTAAAATTAATGGATGTGCTGGATTAACTTCGTTATCGCGGTACGCACCAATTAACAAAAGATAACTCGTATCAGCCATTAAAAGCTCCATTAACTTCAGCGATGCCAAATCTGCCCATTGCAGATCGTCTAAAAACATCACCACTGGATGTTCAGCACTGGTAAAGACTTGGGTGAATTTTTGAAATAATAAATTAAATCTATTTTCTGCCGCCGTTCCTGATAATTCTATAGCTGGTGGTTGTTCGCCAATAATTCTTGATAATTCGGGTATGACTTCAATAATTACCTGACCATTTTCTCCAACAGCATCTAATATTTTGTTTTTCCAGTGCTGAATTTGTGCATCACTTTCAGTTAATAATTGCTCCATTAAATCTCGAAATGCTTGGACAAATGCACTCAAAGGTATATTTCGTTGAAATTGGTCGTATTTCCCTTTGATAAAATAACCGCGTTGCCGCACAATTGGTTTATGCACTTCGTTGACAACTGCTGTTTTTCCAATGCCGGAAAAGCCAGCGACTAACATCATTTCTGTGGCACCAAGGCTGACTCTTTCAAAGGCTTGTAATAGAGTTTCAACTTCGGTTTCTCGTCCGTAGAGTTTGTCGGGGATGAGAAAGCGATCGCACACATCATGCCGTGCTATTTCAAAACTTTCAATCTTACCCGAAACTTGTAACTGATGTAGACAATTTTCTAAATCAAACTTCAGTCCTAATGCACTCTGATAGCGGTCTTCAGCATTCTTCGCCATCAATTTACTGACAATTTTTGATATTACAGATGAAATTTCGGGATTAATTTCGTCTACTAATGGTGCGATTTTTGCAATATGAGAATGTATCAACTCCATCGGGTCGTTGGAAGCAAAAGGTAACTTTCCCGTGAGTAATTCGTAGAAAGTTACACCAAGTGAGTAGAAGTCTGTGCGATAGTCTATCCCTCGATTCATTCTACCTGTTTGTTCGGGGGATATATAAGCTAGTGTTCCTTCTAATACATTAGGATTGACGAGGGCTTGAGTTTCTCTTGGTAATAAAGATGCAATACTAAAGTCAATTAATTTAACTTGTTTGGTGGTGGGATTGATTAATATATTGCTGGGTTTAATGTCTTTGTGAATAATCCGCTCGTAGTAAAGTAAATTTAAGGCGTCACACAGGGCGATCGCGATCGCTAAAAATTCTGGTAGAGATTGGAGATTTCCCCTGATTTTCCATTCCTTGAGAGAAATTCCGCCAAAATCTTCCATGACCAAAGCATAGCCATTTTGGTACGGTTCTAGGCTATAAATTTGGACGATTAGAGGTGAATTAAGATTTTTGGCAATGGTATATTGATTGCGAAATTGGACTATTTCCGAGAAGCTGGGATAAGGATTTTTGAGCAGTTTGAGCGCGACAGGTTTTCCATCTTGTCGATAACCTCGATAAACTACGGTTCTCGAACCATTGTAGATTTGTTCGGTAATGCGATATTCAGTCAGACTGACTAAAGCGCTCATCATCTTACTAAATCCTTATAACTTCCTAGATTGATTATGCCCAAATCTCCGATCTAATTTACCAAACCTAGCTAACCTGAGTTCGCGCTAAGCCTAAACTTGTCAGCCTTGGAACTCAAGCATTGATATATTTTTTTAATGTGATTTCTTCTCCCGAACTCAGGTTAGCTAATTATGAGGCGGGAATTTCAATAAGAAATTCCGTACCCTGACCGAGAACAGAGTTGCAACTCAATTTGCCGTTGTGGGTTGATTCAACGATCGACTTAGCGATCGCCAATCCCAATCCCGTTCCCTTACCCACCGTTTTCGTGGTAAACAGGTGGTCAAAAATGTGGTACTTCACCTCTTCCGTCATGCCAATGCCATTATCGGCAATACTAATCATTACCGACTCGTTATCCTTTATTTCTGTCCGAATTGTAATACGATTGAGATTAGCTTGAATCTTCTGAAAACTGCGTCTCAGATTCGATTCTTCCAGCGCATCGATCGCATTGGCTATTATATTCATAAATACCTGATTGAGTTGGCCGGGAAAACACTCGATTAAAGGTAAATTACCGTAGTTGGTAATCACTTCAATGGCGGGACGTAGGTCATTAGCTTTCAGGCGATGTTTGAGGATTAAGAGCGTGCTGTCAATGCCTTCGTGAATATTAAATGGCACTTTGTAATCTCGATCGGCACGAGAGAAAGTGCGTAAACTGGTGCTGATATTTTTTAATCTGTCGCAGGCTATAGACATGGAATCTAGCATTTTGGGCAAGTCTTCCAAGTTATATTCCAAGTCAATCTCTTCGGCATGAGCTTTAATTTTATCAGTGCGATCGGGAAAGCTTTCTTGATAGAGTTTTAAGTGTTCGATCATCTCAGCAAAGGTAGGTTTAGCTTCTTGGAGACTGGCAGAAATAAACCCCAAAGGATTATTCATTTCGTGAGCGACACCAGCAACTAAGTTACCCAAAGCAGACATTTTTTCACTTTGTACGATCTGTAATTGAGCTTGTTGTAAGTCTTGTAATGCTTGTTGAGATTTTTGATAAAGTCGGGCATTTTCTAATGAAATGGCGGCTTGGGTGCAAAGTAGATTCAGGATTTCTACCCGATCGCTAGTAAACGCTCCCGTTGCTAAATTATTTTCTAGATATAAAATGCCCATCAACTTCCCTTGGTGTAAAATCGGGCTGCACAAAATACTCTTAGGTTGCTGGTGAATAATATAGGGATCGTTGGCTAAGATTGGCTCTACTGTAGCATCCAGCAGCACAACAGTTTGCTTGCTACGCTTAACTTTGTAAATTAGCTTTAGGGGAATATCCTGACTATCCTCAATCGGAATCCTCTGCAATACTACTGGGTTTGTTCCCTGGGTAATTGAGCCTTTAATCAGCAGGCGTTCACCTTTGCTGTCGCGTAGCGAATCGTCTCGCCGCAGCATTAACACGCATTTATCAGCCCCAGCATTTTCGATGACGATTCTAAGCAACGATGACAGCAATTTTTCCAGTTCGATTTCGCTGGAGATAGTTTGGGAAGCTTTGAGAATGGTAGCTAAATCTAAAGCTACAGAAGCACTACTACTGGATGTAGTGCTTCTGGTGTAGGTGACATTCCTCAAAGCAAATATAGTTTCGTGAGTTGAGATAGTCGAACGAGTTTGCTGTAATATGGGAGCGAGTAATTGGGGATAGCGTTTTTCTAAGTCGGCAACTTTGGCTTTTGCACCCCAACGGGCGTAGCAGTAGTATGCTTCTTGCATATATATTTGAGCTATTTTTTCTTTATCCCAATTGAGATAAAATTTAGCGGCTAGTTCATTTGCTAAAGCTTCTTCTTGAATGTATTCATTTTCTTTGGCTCCCAAAATTGCCTTGTCGTATAGCTCGATGGCGGTAGATTTCTGTCCTAAAACTCGACATTTTTCGGCTTCTACGAGATCGACTTTATGCTGGTGATTCATGGGCGCATAATCCGCCCAATACTGTAACTTAGTTTGGTTTTCTGCCACCCGTTCTAATAGAGTTGATACTTCCGATGACGGTTGACTCAATAGTGCTAGAGCCACCAAAGAATCATAGAAATAAAACGCAGGTTCGCCAACTGTTCCCGCACCCGATATGAAATAGTTTCTGCACTCAAAGGCATGGTTATTAGCTGGCTCAACTTCCCCAAACAAAAAGCAAAGCATCAACTTATGCGAGTGGAAAATATATAATCCATTTAGATCGTTGACAGACTGCAACCGGGGGAGAAATTCTGGTTCTTGGAAAGCCGATCCAGACAAAATGGTGGGATGCTCTGCCAAACCTAGTAAATTTGAAGTCACTTGCCAATAAATCAAACAGTAATTAGCTGTTCCCAACTGCTTCAGTTGCACTAAAGCATGGTAGTAAGTGCGTGTATCTTCCGCCAAGTTAGCAAGGGGTTGACCGCACCAAAAAGAAATCCAACAGAAATTGTGAACCGCATATCCAGCGTATTCCGGGTTTCCAACTTCTAGCCCCAGGGTATAACTCTCACTCAAGAGGGGTAACATTTCTTTGAGGTGAGATTTGCGGTGGAGGATATAACTTCCCAGCAGGAAAAATACTTCCAGTTTAGTTGCTTTATCATCGAACTTTGCCGCCACATTCAATGCCAAATTTCCAAACTGTGCAGCTAAATCTATATTCTGCATATTACATAGAACTAAACTGTAACAAGTATAGTTAGTAGCAGAAACAGATATATTGCCGTGCCGCAGGAATAATTTGACTAACAAGGTAGCTAGTAATGGATACATAAGAGATCCACTGGTGTAAGCTGCTGCCATGATGCTGCTGGCAATCTGGGTAATGGCGATTTTATTTGCATCTGTCATCACAGGGAGGTTGACAAAATCTGCAATTTCTCTGTCACCAATCAATTCGCTAATTTCTTGGATTGACTGTTGAATATCTGCGGGTGTGGGTGATTCGGTAATGTTTGCGCCCAACTGTTGCAAGATATTGATGCCGATCGCCAGCACTTCATTGAGTTGGCGCTGGGAAGTTTTACCTTGAATCCTAATGCGGTAAACATTGACTTGTTCTAGTAAAGAATGTGCTTGTTCGGTGACAAGATCGATCGACTTTTCCATCGCCTCAAAGTCACCGCATAGCATGGCGACTTCCGCCGCTAATTCATGAAAAGCGAGGCTCATTTCATACTGCTGTTGCCAAGCATTTTCTCCTAACAAAGATAGTCCCACTGCGGCATATTCACGCGCTGCTTGATAGGCGGTGGCAGTTCTGGCTTTGCGACAGGCGGTGAGGTTAAGTCGTGCTAGTTCATTTCGTTGTGTTTGTTCGCTAATTAAAGAAGTTCCATAATTTAATTGATTGACTATTTCAAAAATCCGCTCTTCTCTGGCATCTGGAGAAACTTGTTGCAGGAGTAGTTGACCAATTTGGTAATGAGTTGCCTGTTTTTGGCGATCGGGAATCAGAGCATAAGCGGCTTGCTGTACTCGATCGTGTAAGAATTTATAAGTAACAGTTTCCTGATTTTCTGATGTAGTTTTTGTGGTTTCTTGGCAGACATAAAACTTATAAAAATCGCCGATCGGTACGATAAATCCTTCTTGTAATGCTTTCCATAAACAGGCTGCTGTTTCGATTTGAGATTGTTCTGAAACAATTGCCAAAGTTGCTAAATCAAAAGAGTTACCAATGCAAGCTGCTAGCTGCAAAATCTGTTGAGTTGATGGCTGGAGTTTGCGTAATTGAGAACTCATAAAAGCTACAACATCATCTGTCACTGCTTGAGTTCTTACTTGCGCGATGTCGCATTGCCAGCAGCCTAACTCAAAATCAAATTGAATCAGTTCATCTTGATATAACGCTTTGAGAAACTGGGTGGTAAAAAAGGGATTGCCTTGAGTTTTTTGATATATTAATCTAGAAAGATTACCAGCTAAATCTTCTGAAGTTTTGAGCGTGTCAGCAATTAATTTATTTACTTGGACTTGATTTAACGGTGCTAAAGTAATCGTATTAATTGTCGATCGCGATTTAGCAATGTCACTCAAAGTCAACATTAATGGATGACCTGGGTAGACTTCGTTATCGCGGTATGCACCAATGATGAAAAGATAACCCGTATCAGCCATTAATAGCTGCATTAAGTTCAGAGATGCTAAATCCGCCCATTGCAAATCATCTAAAAATATCGCTAAGGGATGTTCTACTCTGGTAAAGACTTGGGTAAATTTTTGAAATAATAAGTTAAAGCGATTTTGCGCCGCCGTTCCTGATAATTCTACTACTGCGGGTTGTGGGCCAATAATGCTTTCTAATTCAGGAATTACTTCAATAATTACCTGTCCGTTTTCTCCCAAAACTTCTAAAATCTGTTGTTTCCATTGTTGAATTTGGGCATCGCTTTCGCTTAATAATTGTCCCATTAAATCTCGAAAAGCTTGTACAAAAGCACTAAAGGGAATATTGCGCTGAAATTGGTCAAATTTGCCTTTGATAAAATATCCTCGCTGTCTGACAATTGGTTTATGCACCTCGTTGACAACAGCAGTTTTTCCAATCCCAGAAAACCCAGCCACCAGCATCATTTCTGTTGCGCCTTGGCTGACTCGATCGAATGCTTGGAGGAGGATTTCTACTTCGGTTTCTCTGCCATAGAGTTTATCGGGGATGATGAAGCGATCGCACAAATCCCGTTGAGCGATCGGGAAGATTTCAATTTTACCTTTTGCCTGCAATTGTTGCCAGCATCGTTCTAGATCCCATTTCAATCCTAATGCGCTTTGATAGCGGTTTTCCGCATTTTTTGCCATCAATTTGGCTACTATTTCTGATAGGACGACAGGAATTTCTGGATTGATTTCATGCACTAATTTTGGCAGTTTGGCAATATGACAATGCACCAACTCCATTGGATCGTTGGCTAAAAATGGTAATTCTCCCGCCAGCAATTCGTAGAAAGTTACGCCCAAAGAGTAAAAATCAGTCCGGTAATCAATGCCTCGATTCATTCTGCCAGTTTGTTCCGGAGAAATATAAGCTAATGTTCCTTCCAAATGATTGGGATTTAATATAGTTTGGGTTTCTCTGGGTAGCAGTGAAGCAATACTAAAGTCGATTAATTTAACTTCTTTGGTTTGGGGATTAATCAAAATATTGCTGGGTTTGATATCTTTATGGATTACTCTCTGGCGATACAATACTTCTAAAGCATTGCAAATGGCGATCGCTATATCTAAAAACTCTTTTAGAGATTGGAAATTGACTTTTTGGACGTAATTTTTTAAAGAAATTCCCCCAAAATCTTCCATAACCAAAGCATAGCCATTTTGATACGGTTCTAAGCTATATGTTTTGACAATCGAGGAATATTGCAGATTTTTAGTAATAGTATATTGATTGCGAAATTGTACCAATTCGTTGAAATTGGGATAAAGATTTTTTAGTAGTTTGATCGCCACAGGTAATCGATCTGAAGTACGGATAGCTCTATACACTAAGGTACGACTTCCTGAATAAATATTTTCAATAATTTGATAGTTGAGAATTTGATGGTTTGTGAAGGATTTATTCATAACGATCTTTGGCAAAAAATTAATGACGAGTTTGCTAAATGAGTACAAATATCAACGAAAAACATTTATAGCGATACGCGCTGGTATGTTTACTTTCTTCAAGCGATCGGGAATGGCTCATACCTTTATATGGCAATGCAATCCGTTCCCTTTTCCCTGCGCGTAGCGCTATAACTGGTTTATCGTCCCTGAATGGGTAAGGTGATGATAAATTCCGTACCCGATCCCAGTATAGAATTGACTTGTATGGAACCGCCATGTTTTTCGACAACAATCGACTTGGAGATCGCCAACCCCAATCCCGTCCCTTTCCCCACAGCTTTGGTAGTAAATAAATGGCCAAATATTTTGGCTTTGATTGCCTCCGTCATACCTTTACCATTATCGGCAATCCGAATTTCCACCAGGTTATCTACTAAGGATGTTTGAATGGTAATTTGATTGGGTTTTGCCTTAATTTCTGCGAAATTTCGTCCCAGATTTGATTCCTCTAACGCATCGATCGCATTAGCGAGAATATTCATAAATACTTGATTAAGCTGTCCGGGAAAACAATCAATTTGAGGTAAATTACCGTAATTAGTCACCACCTCAATCGCCGGACGCTGTTCGTTCGCTTTCAGGCGATGTTTGAGAATTAATAGGGTACTCTCAATCCCTTCGTGAAGATTAAACGGCACTTTATATTCTCGATCGGCACGGGAGAACGTCCGTAGGGAAGTGCTGATATTTTTTAGTCTGTCGCAGGCTACAGACATGGAATCTAGCATTTTTGGCAGGTCTTCTAAGCAATATTCTAAGTCAATTTCTTCAGCGTGATTTTGGATTTCTTCAGTTGGATGAATCAAAGTTTCTTGATAGATTTTTAAGTGTTCGACAATCTCTGCAAACGTGGGTTTAGCTTCTTGGAGACTGGCAGAAATAAACCCTAAAGGATTATTCATTTCGTGGGCGACACCAGCCACTAAGTTACCCAAAGCAGACATTTTTTCGCTTTGAACAATTTGCAATTGCGCTTGTTGTAAATCTTGTAATGCTTGTTCTAAATCTTGAGATTTTTGCTGCAAGGCAAGTTCTGCTCGTTTGCGATCGCTGATATCTAGTAACAAGCCATCCCAAACTAATGTGCCATCTGACAGCTTTTCTATTCGCCCTTCACCGTGAATCCACTTAATAATTCCAGAGGGGGTAACAATTCGCCCCTCCCACCGCCAGGGAGTTAAGGTTTGAACTGAATCTGCAACTGACTGACGATTAGATTCAGCATCTTCTGGATGCACCATATCTAAGATGATCTGCACATTAGCGATCGCTTGAGAGGCGGTGACTTCATAGAGATCGTAACAGTCACTACTTATGTAAGGCATTGACACCGAGCCATCGGTCGCCATCAGGAATTGATACACTACCCCAGGAACGTTATCTACTAGATGATGGAAGCGGGTTTGGGCAATTTTCAATTCATTTAGCGATCGCTCTAGCTGTTGGGCATATTCCTGAGAACGTTGATAAAGTCGGGCATTTTCTAGGGAAATGGCGGCTTGGGCGCAAAGTAAGTTGAGTAGTTCGATGCGAGCGCTCGTAAACACTCCCGTGGCTAAATTATTTTCCAGATATAAAATGCCCAGTAATTTACCTTGATGTAAAATTGGGCTGCACAAAATACTCTGAGGTTGCTGACGAATAATATAGGGATCGTTGGCAAAAGTGATATCTGCGGTTGCATCCAATAAAACAACAGTTTGTTGACTATGCTTGACTTTGTAAATGAGCTTGTGGGGAATTTCTTGACTGTCTTCAATAGGAAAACTTTGCAACGCCATGAATTGTGTTTCCTGGGTAATTGAGCCTTTAATTAGTAAATGATTGTCTTGCAACAGCATTAAGATACATCGATCTGCCCCAGCATTTTCGAGCGCGATTCTCAGTAACGATGAAAGCAGTTTTTCTAGTTCGATTTCCCCTGAGATAGTTTGAGATGCTTTCAGAATTGCGGTTAAATCTAGGGTATCTGAGACACTGATGCTGCTCAATGTAGCAGAACTAATAGATGTCACAGTCTCCAAAGGAAAAATAGTTTCGTGAGTAGAAAAAAACGAACGATTTTGCTGTAATATGGGTGCAAGTAATTGAGGATAGCGTTTTTCCAAATCGGCAACTTTCGCTTTTGCTCCCCAACGGGCATAAGCATAGTAAGCTTCAATCATGTATTCTTGGGCTATGCGCTGTTGACCCCAGTCTAAGTAAAATTTTGCGGCTAGTTCCCTAGCTAATGCTTCTTCTTGGATATAGTCGTTTTCTTGAGCTAATGAGATCGCGCGATCGTACAAATCTGCTGCTAAAATGCGATCGCCATTCAGACGAGCAAGTTCCGCCGAAACCAACTGATATTTGTGCAAAAAATTATCAGGACAGGTTTTAGCCCATTTTTCCAACAATTGCTGGTGTTCTTGAATTTGTTGATAGTAAACAGCTTGGGTTGTCGCGTCTGCATTGGCATAAGCAGCAGCCAAACTCAGGGGATAATAAGTGTGATAGGCAATTATGGGGAAAAAACCCATATTTGCCGGCACCGTTTCTTGTAGCGTCGGCGATATCGCCAACACTTGGGCGTAATCACCTTTAAAAAAAGCACGTTGTAAAACTAAAAGGCCATACCAACTAATGGCAACATTGAAATGGCTTTGCTGCCAAAGTCGGAAAAATGGGTGTTCGAGATAGCCGGTTGCTGTTAAAACCCCGCTCTCAATGGTGTCATCCATCAGTTCTTGCACAAACTGTTGCTGAAGTTGGAAAATACACAACATATTCTGGTCATTTGTCTGCTCCACGCAGCCAAGATATTTTTGAATTTCCTCTTGTATGAAAGGTAGAGGAGTACCTTTAAGAAGATGAGACCAGATTAAAAATACAATTGCCCATACCCCAAAAACTAAATCGCCCAATTCCATACACAGTTCAATTGATTGCTGGTATAGAGGCACATTCTCTGCTAGAGGACGCGAGAAGGGATTGATGATGTGAGCGAAGTGGTTATTGTTTTTGGCGATGAACTGAGTGTTGTTAAAAGTGCGATCGATATCCAAAGCAATTCTGCCAAACTGATAAGCATTTTGATAGTCGCCCTCAAGTGCCAACATCATGCCGTAGCAGCAATAGGCAAAGCTAGAACTTTCTGCACGTCCATACTTGAGAGATATATTCACCATTCGCAGAGTTGTCAGCAGATTCAACATTTGGTTGCCTGCTAGATAGGAAGCTGAATACAAGATTGCCAAGAGCTTCATACAGTTCTGCTGCACTGGTTCGGTCATTGCAGGCAAATTTAGTAGAGCCTGAGCCGACATTTGAGCAACAGTTTCCTGTACTTGTTGCCGTTCCGCTTCTACCAAAGCCTGTAGTTCATCTCCATTTGTTGGCAGTGTCATTCCCAAAACAGCTAAACCTTGAATGCCAGCTTCCACGCTAGACAGCATATTTGTTCCCAGGGTCATCCGTTGCGTCATAAGAATGCCATAAATCTGGGCTGCATCCAGAGGATCTTTGACCTGCTTCAAGGTGTAATCAAGTAGGGATTCAGAGGTTTCAAATTCACCCACAAGATAGCTACATTCCGCTTTTTCCCGATGGAGCTCGACCATGAGGCGATACTTTGTTTCCCAAGTAGCTTGAGATAGTTGTCTGAGTCCAATGGTGAAGTAGTCAATAGCAGCTTGGTAAGCAACTGAGAGTTTGGCTTTCATACCAGCTAAGAGTGCTAATTCTGCTAGCTGAATCGGTGGGAAAGCAGATGGATCGGCATCAATACCTAGCGCCAGATGGTTCACAATATCGAAAATTTTGTTTTCTGACGCAACGAACGCTTGATGTGCTAGTAGCAATTGTCCGATTTTGAGGTGGACAGCCTGCTTTTGCTCCTCTGCAATCAGTGAATAGGCGGCTTGTTGGACGCGATCGTGCAAGAATTTGTAGGTAACAGTCTCTTGATTTTCCAATGTACGTGTAAGGGTTTCTTGAGCGAGGTAAAACTTATAAACTTCACCATTTGGTAAAATTAACCCTTCTTGTAATGCTTTCCATAAATCCGTAGCCGTATCTACCTTTGATTGTTCTGAAACAATAGCTAAAGTTTCTAAATCAAAAGAGTTACCAATACAAGCTGCTAACTGTAATATCTTTTGAGTTGATATCGGTAATTTTTGCAATTGTGAACTCATAAAAACGACAACATTATCTGTAACGGTTTGCGCTTTTACTTCAGTTATGTCACATTGCCAACAGACTAATTCAAGATCAAATTTAATTAGTCCATCTTGATATAATGCCTTGATTAATTGTGTAGTAAAAAATGGATTACCTTGAGTTTTTTGATAGATTAATTCAGAAATATTCCCTGCTAGTTCTTCTGGACATTTGAGTGTGTCAGCAACTAACTTATTCACTTGTACATTACTTAATGGTGCTAAAGTAATTGTGTTAATTATTGCTTGTGTCTTTTGGATTTCACTCAATGTCAATAACAATGGATGTCCAGGATTGACTTCGTTATCACGGTAAGCGCCAATAATGAAAAGATGACCTGTATAAGCCATTAATAGCTGCATTAGTTTTAATGATGCAGAATCAGCCCATTGTAAATCATCTAAAAACATTACCAAGGGATGTTCTTTGCTGGTAAAGACTTGGGTGAATTTTTGAAATAATAAATTAAAGCGATTTTGCGCTGCTATTCCTGATAATTCTACTGCTGCGGGTTGTTTGCCAATAATGTTTTCTAATTCGGGAATAACTTCAATAATTACTTGTCCATTTTCCCCAACCGCCTCTAATATTTTGTATTTCCATTGCTGAATTTTGACATCGCTTTCGGTCAATAATTGCCCCATCAAATCGCGGAAGGCTTGCACAAAAGCACTAAAGGGAATATTCCGTTGAAATTGGTCGAATTTCCCTTTAATAAAATAGCCACGTTGTCTGACGATGGGTTTATGCACTTCGTTAACAACGGCTGTTTTCCCAATTCCAGAAAACCCAGCTACCATCATCATTTCGGTTGCGCCCTGGCTGACTCTTTCAAATGCTTCTAGGAGGGTTTGAACTTCGCTTTCTCGTCCATAAAGTTTATCGGGGATGATGAAGCGATCGCACAGATCTCGTTGTGCAATAGGAAAAGCTTCAATTTGACCTTTTGTTCGCAATTGCTGCCAGCATTGTTCTAG